>JAZOQJ010000042.1:0-4509 GCA_045655985.1 Clostridia bacterium
TGCATTATTAAAATTTTTAAGATAAAATAAAAGTGGATATAATTTATGTTAGAATTTTTTTCAAGGTATGCTTTTGTAATAATTTTGGTAATGGTAGTTGTTGTCATTATCGTTTATATCTTCTTAAAACAAAATGGTAATAAATCAAAATCTTTTATTGAAGATAATATAAAGCATGAAAATGGGGAAAATAAAAATCTTGAACAAACTGAAGTAGCAAAAATTATTCCTGAAACAAAAGAGGAAGTTATAATAAAAAAGGAAGCTAAAAATCTACGAGGGGAAAAACTGGAAAGTTTAGATAATTTTAAAAATGAGCATTTAAAAAATGTTGTAAATCAATTAAATCCATCAGTTAAATGTATCATTTTAAAAAAATAAAAAATTATTTTTAAAAACAGTATTGACAAAAAAAGTAGAATGTTTATAATAGTTTATGTTGATGTATAAATATTCACTCGGAGGTATAATTATGCAATACAACACCAATAAGTTAGCTGTGGGCGTTTTAACTTTAATGCAACACGAGTATGTGGTAAAGGAGTCTGGCATAGGCTTTAATGTTGGGGGCGGCAATATTTTGTATGTTCCTTACAAGGAGTTTGAGTCTCCATTAGTAAAATCGCTACTTGAAAGAAACGTTTTAAGTGCTTACGAAAGGTGGTGTGAGGCGCAGGGAGAACCTCAAGTAAATTCTTCTCTTTACGACATTTACACTGCTATGTATAATAGGTTTGACAAATCTTCGCAGGAGTTTGTTTCAGCAAGTATGCGAGGTTTGCTTTTTGACCCAAATTTGAAAGAATTTGGAAATGAAAGTGTTCCATCTGCAAGCGATCTTGTTTGTGAAGGCGAACTTGTAAGGTAAATTACTTCGAGAAAAAATTTGGTTTTTCCTCGCGCGAGGGGTTTTGCCCTCAAAATAAGTCAAGGGAAAATAATTATATTATGGCAACCCAAGGTGTAAAACTTTGGGTTTTTTATCCCCTATATATATTAAGCGTAAATAACAAGATTAATAATATTTAAAAAATTTAATATTTTTCAAAATTTGTTTTACTTTTTTTTTGTTTTATTGTAGACTTTTTGTGAATATAAATAATATAAGTATGTCAATTTAATTAGATTGATTTGTTTTGATGTGCTAAAAAAAAAGATTTGAGGAAGATGTAATTATGGCAAAATTTATGTATCCTGCAGTTGTTTATTATGATGATGTAATTAACCAATATGCTTTAGCTGTGTATGACGTTAATGTTTTTGCTGATGGTAAAACTATGGAAGAAGCGTACACTATGGCAAAGGCATATTTAAAAGAATATGTCGAAATTTCACTTGAACTTAATGGTTTTGTTCCAAATGCATCTTCATTTGAAGCAATGCAAGAAAAATATCAGGATGAAACTGTGGTGATGCTTGAAATTGAGATTGATGATGGTTTAATTAAAAAATATCAAAAAAAGAAAGGAAGTAAATACGCTGACATTTTTGAAGATGATGTTGACTTTTTATTAACAGATGAAGATATGATGACAAAACACATGTTTGCGGATGAAGATGATGGCGCTGAAGATTAATTTTATAAAATTTTAAAAGAGCATAAACTAAATTATGCTCTTTTTTATAAAACAAAAATTGATATACATAATAAAACAAAAATTATTTATACTAAAATCAAGAGGTTTGGTATGAATAAAACATTTAAATTTTTTACAAGGGCATTTTTATTTTCATTAATTGCGGTTCTTTCGCTTTATGTTTTTTTACCTAATACTAATAATAGTGCAGCAACTTTTGGGGAGGGCGCGCAAATAAGTCAAGTAGACTTAAACGGAAAAACTATGGCGGAGGCTGTAAGTTTGGTTAATAAAGAAGTATCTGGTAAAAGTAAAATAATTTCAATTAAATGCAACGATAAATATTATGAAGTTGCTCCAAACTTAAACGTCATACCTAGTATGGTTAATGAAATATTAACTTTAAAAATGAAAGATAAGAGTGCGGATACATCATTAAAAATAGAACAAATATATCCCAATTTGAATGTTGTGCTTGATGAAGTTTGTAGTGAAAATTGTGTTGAGGCTATTTCGTCATCTGTGATTTTTACCCCTGATAACGAAACTATGTTTACAATTACACCTTCAAGTACGGGGCTAACATTTGATAAACAAGAGGTTTTACAAGAGTTGCAATACAAGTACGATAACAAAAGTCCATTAAATATAAATATTGAACTTCAGGAAGTAAGGCCTGAGTGTAATGAAAGCTGTTTTGATGGAAAACTTAATAAAATGAGTGAATTTAAAACAACTCTTAAAAATTCGCAAGAGGGTAGGAAGTACAATGTTGCCTTAGCACTTTCAAAAATAAATGGCTTAATTGTTAATAGTGGTGAAACAGTGTCTTTTAATAAATTAACAGGTCCTCAAACTTTAGATGGTGGATATACAAACGCGATAGTGATTTTAAATGGAAAGTTTACTGAGGGCGTTGGTGGTGGAATTTGCCAAGCTAGTACAACTTTGTATAACGCCTGTGTTTTAGCAAATTTAGAAATAAACGAAGTTCATAAACACACTCTTCCTGTGGGGTATGTTGAACTTGCGTTTGATGCTATGGTCTCGGAAGGTTATGCTGATATGATATTTACAAATACAAGTGAAAACCCAATTTATATTAAAGCAGGCGTTAAAGGTGACTATGCTTTTTGTGAAATTTATGGCAGAACTATGGAAGATAATGAAAAAATTGAACGTGAGTTTGAGCTTATAGACACAATTAAAGCAGAAAAAGACGATATCATTGTAGATGAAACTGGTGAATATGCCGATAAAGTTTTATATAAGGGCGAATATTATAGACTAAAATATCCTAAAGATGGTTACGAGGCAAAGGGGTATAAATTAAAACTAGTAGATGGCGTTGTTGTATCTCGTGAAGAAATTAGGCATGAAATTTATAAAGCTGTAAATGGAGTGGTTATTGAGGGAGCTCAAGAATTACCGCAAGGGTGGGAAATACCTGAAGCAAGTACTGCATCAGTAGTTTTTAATGATTAATTTTAAAATCTTTTCTATTTGATTTTTATTTATTTAAATATATGATATAATCATTTTATATTTAAGGTTAAATAAGGTAGTTTCAAAATGGTTTATTTATATGCAGGACTGATTATTGCGGGCTTATTAATAATTTTTAAGGGTGGAGACTTATTAGTTAATAGTTCTTTAAAACTATCAAAGCTTTTAGGGTTGTCACCCCTTTTTGTTGGCGCGGTCTTAGTAAGTTTATTAACAACAATTCCTGAGGCAATTATTACTTTTGTATCTGTGGGGCGAGGTTTTACAGGTTTAGCAGTTGGGGATGCCATAGGAACGATCATATTTAATACTAGTATAATTTTAGGTGTTGCATTAACGTTTGGTGGGCTTACTAAACTTGGTAAAAAGTATACTGTTAAGTTATTGTTTTTAATAGTTGCTTCTGTGCTATGTTTTGTGTTTGCACTTGGCGGTATAATTACTTGGTATCAAGGCATAGTACTTTTATTAATTTATGTTCTTTTTACCTTCTATAACCTAAAAGAAGCAAAAAAAGATGCCAAAAAAGAACAATCTAAGCAGGAGGAACAACTTGAGGGGCTTGCTTATAAGGAGACTATTGAAGAACTTTCTACTCCAATCACTGAAAATGAAACTGTAGATAATGCAACAAAAGTCGAAAGTAAAGATTTAAAGACAAAAAGACATAAAATATCAAAGTCTATAGAGGAAAAAGAGACTATAGATTTTACTAACAACTATAAAAGTCTTGAAAAATCTATAAATAAACATGAAAATATTGTGGAAGAAGAGTATCAAGAGAACTTACAAGAGCTTAAATCTAAAAGTCGCCGTGTAAAATTAAAAGCCATTATAATGTTTTTACTAAGTGGAGCAATTGTGGCTCTTGGTGCAGTACTACTTGTTGAGTTTGGTCAAAAATTTGCATATGCACTTAATATTAGTGAAGATATTGTTGGGCTTTTAATATTGGGTGTGGGTTCGAGCCTTCCGGAACTTGTTACAGGTATACAGTCAATAAAACAAAGAACAGCGGAATTATCAATTGGAAATATAATAGGTGCAAACATTATTAATTTGGGCCTTTTAATAGGTGGCGGAGCAATTATTTCGGGTAGTGGCTTGCCAATTATAAGGGAAACACTAGTTGTTTCATTTCCTGTAATGGTCGTTGGCATTTTAGTTTTAGGGGTAAGTATGCTAACTAAAAAACATATTGCAAAAAAACAGGGTGTTGTTTTGCTTTCTATCTATTCTTTATATTTTATCTTTTCACTAATTAATATATTTATAAAACTTATTTAAAAAAAAGATTTGGTTAATCCCAAGTCTTTTTTATTATGTTATATAGTTAATAAATATATCTTATATTAATATAATATATACTATATATAATAAAGGTAAAATTAAGGCACAAAACCCATTGTAAAATAAAGATTAAGGT
>JAZOQJ010000043.1:0-3338 GCA_045655985.1 Clostridia bacterium
CGCAAGATGCGCACGAGGCCATACGTCCAATTAACCTTGATAGAACACCTCAAAGTGTTAAAGAATATTTAAGTGTAGATAACTATAAACTTTATAAACTTATATATGAAAGGTTTTTAGCAAGCCAAATGGCAGAAGCAACTTATAATAGTACTCAGGCCGAAATTTCATGTTTAGAGTGCGGTTTTAAAGTTAGTGGTAAATCTCCAAAATTTGCAGGCTTTACTGCAGTTTATCAAGAACAAAAGGATGATGATAAAGAAGACGAGGGCGAAAATAAACAAGCAAAACTTCCTAATTTAGAAGAGGGAGACATTTTAAATTTAATTGAATTTAAACCAGAACAAAAGTTCACAAAGCCATCGCCTCGCTACACCGAAAGTACACTTATTAAAGTGATGGAAGAAAAAAATATCGGCCGTCCTGCAACTTATACACCAACAATTACACTGCTATTTACCCGTAAATATGTTGAAAAAGATGGCAAAGCAATCATTCCAACCGAACTTGGCTTTACTGTAAGTGACATGGTTCAAAAATACTTTGATAAAGTAATAAATGTGGACTTTACTTCTCAAATGGAAGATGGGCTTGATAATATCGCAGAAGGTAAAACCGATTGGCACGAAACAGTTACTAAATTTTATGATAGCTTTTTACCACAACTTAAAAATGCTAATTTATCGCATGAAAAAATTGAAAACTCCGTAGAGCCAGTAGTAAGCGATGTAAAATGCGAAAAATGCGGCGCATTTATGGTGGAAAAAACAAGTAAATATGGTAAGTTTTTGGCTTGCCCAAATTACCCAAAATGTAAAAATATTGTGTCATTAACCCCACAAAAACCAGTGACTAAATGTCCAATGTGTCAAGGTGATGTATATTTACGAACAAGCAAAAAAGGTGCAAAATTCTACGCTTGTAGCAAAGAAGGTTGCAACTTTATTAGTTGGGATTTACCCCTAGAGGAAAAATGCCCAAATTGCAACGCATATCTCACTCAAAAAACACATAAAAACGAAACAATTATAAAGTGCTCTAATCCTGAGTGTAACTATTCAAAAACCAATGAACAAAAATAGGCCATAGCGCCTATTTTTTTATCTATAAATCAAAACTTACAAAACGACTTGTTAAAAATTTAGGCTTATGCTATACTTTAAAAGTAAATATTTATAAAAAATAAGTAAAAACATAATTTAAAGGAAATTTTTATGAAGGTAGTAAAAGTAATTGGTGGTGGTTTAGCGGGCTGTGAATGCGCTTATCAACTATCCAAACGTGGCATTAAGGTAAAACTTTACGATATGAAACCCATTGAATTTAGTGAAGCACATAAAGACAGTAATTTATGCGAATTAGTGTGCTCAAACTCTTTAAAATCTAACGACCTTTTAAATGCTAGTGGGCTTTTAAAAGAAGAAATGCGGATTTTAGATAGTTTGGTGATTAGTTGCGCTGATAAAACTAAGGTGCCTAGTGGCGACGCCTTATCTGTTAATCGAGAAGAATTTAGTGCGCTTGTTACTAAAACTTTGCAAGAAAACCCTAATATTGAAATTATTCACGAAAGGGTTGATAAAATAGACATAAATGAACCAACAGTTATTGCAACAGGGCCACTTACTCACAGCGCGTTATTTAACAATTTAAAGGAAATTTTGGGCGAAGAATATTTTTATTTTTTTGATGCAATAGCACCAATTGTGACGCATGATAGCATAGATAAAGAAAAAAGTTTTGTGCAAAATAGGTATGAAGAACTTGGCAAGGGCGACTACATTAATTGCCCACTAACAAAACAAGAATACGAAGTATTTTATAACGAACTAGTTTCTGCTCAAATTGTTAACTTGCACGACTTTGAAAATAGCAAGGTGTTTGAAGGTTGTATGCCGGTAGAGGTTATGGCAAAGCGTGGCTATAAAAGTTTACTTTTTGGACCACTAAAACCTGTTGGACTTAATAACCCGTTAGAAGATAATAGAAAGCCTTATGCGGTTGTGCAACTTAGGAAGGAAGATAATTTAGATAAAGCGTATAACCTAGTAGGTTTTCAAACAAACCTAACATTTAGCGAGCAAAAAAGGGTATTTAGTTTAATTCCAGCGCTTTCTAACGCAGAGTATGTACGCTTTGGCACAATGCACCGAAATTCTTTTGTAAATGCGCCTAAAATTTTAAATGAGTTTTATGGGGTTAAAAATTATCCTAACTTATTTATTGCAGGTCAACTTAGTGGTGTTGAAGGGTATGTCGAGAGCATCTCTTCGGGGCTTATTGCGGGCATTAATATGGCAAGGCATTTAAATGGCGAACAGCTTATTTCCCCAAACGAAAAAACAGTTGTTGGCGGGCTAATTAAGTATATTATTGGTGCAAACCCAAATGGTTTTCAACCAATGGGTTCAAATTGGGCGGTGGTGGCACCTTTAAAAGAAGAAGTAAAAGATAAAAAAGAAAGGAAAAAATTACAAAGCAGTATTGCATTAATTGAAATTAATATGTATAATGAAATTGTTAATAAAACAAATTAAGCGTAAAATTTTATAGGACAACAAGAACAATTATTTGTGTAAATATGGTTATTGTTTTTGTGAAAATTAAAAAAATGTTTAGAAAAGGGGGAGTCATTATGATTTATATAAAAGATGATGATTTATCACAACAACTTATTACTCAATTTTTACAAGAACATAAGTATAATTTAACAAATATAAATTTTGGCAATGATCTGGGTATTGAAGGCGACAATGTTTACGTTTATGCGCGTGAAAAGAATGGTATACTAAAAGGAGTTGCTGGTTTGTTATCAGATGGTGGTTTTAGGTCAGTAGGATTATTTGCAATGCTAGATATTGCAGATGAATATACTATTAATGAACGCCTATTCATTGTCAATGATTTTGAATTTTATAGCGTATATGATTTAGATGATCAAGTAAGTTTTACTATTGAGTGGCGTGAATATTTAGCAAAAAATTTACCAGAAGAAAAAAAACCTTTTTACGCTAAAGACTTAGAAACTTTTACAAAACAAAACGAATTTGAAAATATTTAACATAAAAAGCAAAAGCACCTTATTTAAGGTGTTTTTTTGTTGCAAAATATAATAGGCTATGGTAAAACTTAAAAAACATATTGAAATCCTAGTAAAAATATGATATAATATGCATGTAATAAAATAAAAAGGGGCGTAATTTGTTTATTTAAAGCAAATTCAAAAAAAATGAAAAATATAATTGATTTTTTTAATGACCATAACTGGTTGGTTATAAGGGGACCTAAAAGCGTAGGCAATTGTTATAGCGTTCATGCTGTAAATATTAAAGATATCA
>JAZOQJ010000044.1:0-3735 GCA_045655985.1 Clostridia bacterium
TTACTATAGCTTTCAAATATTTTCAATCACATAATTTTAAAAACACTCATTCGGTTTCGCTTTACACCAAAGTTGGTACACTTACAATTTTTCACGCCCCATATTTATACATAACAGCTATTGAAAATTATTGTTTTAGAAAACACCCTAATGATTCATATGAATTTTTAAATTTTGATAACAATGAAATTGAAATAAATGAATTTGTTAAATTTATTAGTTGCAAAAAATTAAGGGAAAAACAAGTTTTAAGTTTAACTTCGCCTTTTAAAAAATCTATAGATTTAATAAAAACAAAAAAAGCACAACATTTGGATGTGGTTGAACGTTGTTTATAGTAGTTCTATTTTAATAACAAAAAGAGAGTCAACCTCTCTTTTTTTAAATATATTTTTTATATTTTGTTGCTATTTCTTTATTATTTTCAAAAAATTCTTCAAAAACTTCGGGCTTATTGTTTAAACAGGAGTAGATTTTGCTTTGAACAATTGCGTCAAGTTTGTCCATTTCGTAGGCAAAAATGCTTTCAGGAGTTTTTCTTTCTTCAAATTCTTGCCATAACTCTAAAATTTCTGGCATTTTACTTAATTTGGTTATTCTTTTTATGCAAGCCTTTTCTTTTTCGTGCTTTTCTTGTTTTGGAATTTTTTCTTGTGGAGTATGGTCGCCAAAATCTATTTCAGGAAGGTCATGATAAAGTAACATTTTTAAAACTTTATATCTATCTAAATTAAGTTTTTCTTTTTCCATAATTTCTAATGCGAGCATTGCGCAAGAAAAAACGTGCTCTGCATCACTTTCTACCCTATTATTACAACTTACATTTCTTTCCAACCAGCCTTTTCTGATTTCTTGTTTTAGTTTAAATATTTCATTATATAAATTGCTCATGTATAAATTATAAATGTTAATATGTAGTTTGTCAAATAATCCATAGCCGTTTTAAATCTATGAAAACTAAAAAATCACCTAAACCTATTGACTTTTAACAAAAAAAATTTATAATTAAATTACATTATTTGATTTTTTGGGGGAAAAATTTTTATGAAAGGCTATAAACTAAGCGACGTTTATTGGATATTTGGAACGCAAAGGGAATTTGGAACAGGTTACCTTCAAGTCGAAACGGTTTTAATACCTTTTGTTTATAATAAGGAAGGCACAAAAATTAAAACTTTAAACGACAATAAAATACATTATATTGTTCCTTTTGATGAAAAGATTTACGACAAAGATATACGCGATTACTGCGGTGCTAGTTTGAGTATTTATGACGCTGAAATTATAACTTCTAGCCAATTATATTCAAAATATTTACAAGTAACGCCTCGTTTATTTTTAAGTTCAACTGATGCATCATATGTGTATAGAACTGATAAACGTGTTGTTAAAGTTAAAGTTTTAGAAGAGAATTTTGAAACAAAATTATGTAGTATTGATGAAATTTTAAAAATAGGTAAAAAATGTAAAAGAGCATTAATTTTGTTTTGTAAAAAAGAATTACGGGCTCAGGAAAGAGAAAGAAGACAACTAGAAAAATCAAAAACAGATGTTTTGGTTGAAGATAAAAGAGAGTTTTAAAAAAGAAGGCTATATGCCTTCTTTTTTTATTAATTTAATGTTCTGTTTTTAATTTCATCTTGCACTCTTTGCGCAAAACTTTCAAGCGTAATATCTTTAAGTTCTTGATTACCTCGCATGCGAACAGTAAGAAGTTTATTATCTCGTTCATTATCACCTAAAACTACCATATAAGGAATTTTTTGGCTAGCCGCTTCCCTAATTTTATAGCCTATTTTTTCGTTTCTAATATCTAGTTCTGCACGAATGCCCATATTAAATAATTTTTCGTAAACTGTGCGAGCATATTCTTCATTGCTTTCAGAAATATTTAAAACTTTCACTTGAACAGGAGCAAGCCAAGTTGGGAACGCGCCAGCAAAGTTTTCGGTAATAATACCAAAGAATCTTTCAATTGAGCCAAAAATAACCCTATGAATCATAATAGGTTCTTTTTTAGTGCCATCAGTATCTACATACTCTAGTTCAAACCTTTTAGGAAGCTGCATATCAAGTTGAACAGTACCACATTGCCAAGTTCTACCAATAGCGTCTTTCACATGAATATCAATTTTAGGACCATAGAAAGCGCCATCTCCTTCATTTACAACATAATCCCTACCCATCTTTTTAAGGGCATTTGCAAGAGCATTTTCTGCCCTTTCCCAATCAGCCCTTTCGCCAATATGGTCTTCCGGCATTGTTGAAAGTTCGAAGTGATAGTCATTTAAACCAAAAGTTTTGTATGTTGCATCAACAAGTTTTATTACATTTGCTACTTCATCTTCAATTTGACTTGGAGTCATGAAAATATGAGCATCGTCTTGCGTAAAACACCTTACTCTAAACAAGCCATGAAGAGTGCCACTTGCTTCGTGCCTATGAACCTTTCCAAGTTCACCCACCCTTAAAGGAAGGTCTTTATAAGAGCGAAGTTTTTCTTTATAATAAAGCATTCCGCCTGGACAATTCATAGGTTTTATGGCAAAATCTTCTTCCTCTACTTTAAAGGTATACATATTACCCCTGTAGTGACCCCAGTGACCAGAAGTCTCCCACAAAGTTCTATTCATAGCCATAGGAGTCATAATTTCCTCATACCCCGCTTCTCTATGAAGTTCACGCCAATATTTTATAAGTTCATTCATAAGTGTTACGCCTTTAGGCATAAAGAATGGCATACCTTTTGCGTAGTCACTTATAAAGAATAAGCCAAGGTCTTGACCCAATTTCCTATGGTCTCTTTTAAGGGCTTCTTCCATTTGTTTTTCATAATCGAACAAATCTTTTTTACTTTCAAAAGCTAAAACATAAATCCTTTTAAGCATTTTGTTTTTAGCGTCGCCCTTCCAATATGCACCATTAACTTTATCTATTTTAAAGCCAAAATTTACTAATTTAGAGCTTTTTTCAACGTGAGGTCCACGACATAAATCATAAAAGTCGTTGCCTAAGTAGTAAACAGTTAGTTGCTCATTACCCGCAAGTTCTTCTATGTGTTCTAGTTTCATTGGTTCGTCTTTAAATAAATCTAGTGCTTCCTCTTTGCTTACTTCTCTTTTAGTGAAAAGTTCTGCACGATTAATAATCGCTGTCATTTCCTTTTCAATTTTTTTATAGTCTTCCTGCGTAATTTCCTCATTTAAATCTACATCATAATAGCAACCATTTGCAATTGCTGGGCCATAAGCAAGTTTAACGCTTGGATACAACTTTTTAAGTGCTTTTGCTAGTACGTGAGCCATTGAGTGACGTGCAATTTCTAATTGTTCTTTTTCCATATTAATCTCCTTCCCGCTATGCGCGGAGCACCAGGTTGGACCTGGAGCCAATATACATATCTACAAAATTCTTATAAACTAAGTACCTTACTTAATTACTTTTTCTTCTAATAATTTAAAAGTAATAAAAAAGCCCTTAGCAAAAAACATGCTAAGGACGAAAAGCTCATTTCCGTGGTTCCACCTTAATTGTGTAAAAATACAAAATTTCTACACCACTTTATTTTGTTTTGTTCGGACAAAGTTAAAACAACCGATAAGATTTTACGCAAAAGTGGTTTCATGTTAAAGCAGTTATAGTCACCTTACAGCCCAGGAGCGACACTCTCTTAATAACCTTGTATTTAACACTACTTGGATTTGCTTCTTAATAAGTACATTTATATTTTAGACC
>JAZOQJ010000045.1:0-4023 GCA_045655985.1 Clostridia bacterium
GCTGCAGACGATGGCTTAATGCCTCAAACTAAAGAAGCGATAAGGTTTATTAAAGAAGCAAAAGTGCCTATGATTGTTGCTATTAACAAAATTGATAAACCTGAAGCAAATTTAGATAGGGTAAAACAACAACTTGCTGAAGTTGAAGTGTTGCCTGAAGAATGGGGTGGCGATACAATTTGTGTTCCAATTTCCGCAAAATTTAATCAAAATATTGATAAATTATTAGAAACTATTTTATTAGTTGCTGAAATGGGTGAATTAAAAGCAAATCCTAATAGAAGTGCAGTAGGTACAATTATTGAAGCGAAACTTGATAATAACAAAGGTCCTCTTGCAACTGTTTTAGTTCAAAATGGTACTTTAAATGTAGGTGACACTGTAATTTCAGGTACTGTTAGCGGTAAAATTCGTGCTATGCAAGATGAAAAAGGTAAGCCAATTAAAAAAGCTACTCCAAGTACACCTGTTGTTATTTTGGGCCTTAGTGAAGTACCTTCAGCTGGTGATGATTTAATGGCTGTTGAAGAAAAAATGGCTAAACAAATTGTAGAAGAAAGAAAAGCTAAAATGAAAGCAGATAAGGTTAAAAAGAGTTCAAACCTTAATGCTGATGAATTGTTTGGTAGGATTTCTGGTAAAAAAGCACTTAACGTTATTATTAAGGCGGACGTACAAGGTTCAAGCGAAGCGTTACAACAAAGCTTAGAACAAGTTAATAATGAAGAAGTGAAAGTTTGTGTTGTAAGCAATAGCGTTGGTAATATTAATGAAAACGATATAGTTTTAGCAGAAGCATCTAAGGCAATTATTATTGCATTTAATACTAAAGTTGATAGTAAAGTAAAAGCAAATGCGGAAAGAGCAGGCATTGAAATTAAATCTTACAGAATTATTTATGAGTGTTTAGAAGAGCTTCAGGAGAAAATTGATAAAATGAAAACTCCTAAATTTGCTCCTAAAACTGTTGGCCACGCTGAAGTTCGTGCTTTATTTAAAATATCTTCAATTGGTTCAATTGCAGGTTCTTATGTACAAGATGGTAAAATTATTCGTGGTGCTAAGGCTAGGGTAATTAGAAAAGATGAAGTAATTAAAGAAACATCTATTGATACACTTAAAATGCAAAAGGACGACGCTAAAGAAGTTAAATTTGGCTTTGAATGTGGTATTAAACTTGCTGGATTTAATGATGTTCAAGTTGGCGATATAATTGAATGTTATATTGAAGAGCGTATCAACTAATAAACATAAATTCAAAGAAATTTGCTATTATCTTTTTAGTAGCAAATTTTCTTTTTGTAAATAATAAATTTTACTTTATAAATTTTAAAATTTTATGTATAATTGATATTGTAAGGAGGATAAATTATGGTAAATAGATTAGATAGGGTAAATGGCGAAATACAAAAGGCTATTAGTGAAAGTATTATTTATAACATTGAAAATCCTAAAATCAAATCATCACTTGTAACTGTTTCTAAAGTGGATATATCGGCTGATTTTAGCCACGCTAAGGTGTTTGTAAGTATTTTCCCAGACAAGACTCGTGAAGAAGTTTTTAACGCCCTTAAAACCTGTGTCCCATTTTTAAGGAAAGAAGTTGCAAGAAAAGTGAAATTAAGAATTACGCCTGAACTTCATTTATATTTAGATACATCTGAAGAATATGCTAGTCGTATTGATAATTTGTTAAATAAAATTAATGAAGGTAATAAAAATGATTAATAATGAAAATTTAATGCTTTTAAAAAAGAAAATTGATGAAGCAAATTCAATTTGTATTTTAAGCCATATAAATCCAGATGGGGACTCACTAGGTAGCACTGTAGCACTTAAACTAATGCTTGAAAAAATGGGTAAGAAAGTTGCTGCGTTTTGTGAAGATGATATACATCCCAACTTTTCTTTTTTAGATACTAAAAACAATATAAATGTTAGCGCTGAAACTAAATTTGACTTATGTATTATTTTAGATGTTAACGAACTTAGTAGGGTTGCAAAAGGCGATATATACTTTGATAATTGTAAATATTCAATTAATATTGATCACCACCCAGATAACACTGGCTTTTGCAATTTAATAATTGCATCAACTGAGCATTCGTCTGCGTGCTGTTTACTTGCAGATATATTTGAAAGGCTTGATTTTGAACTTGATAGCAAAATTGCAAGTGCACTATATACAGGTATTGCTACAGATACTGGTTGCTTTTTCCATGATAATACAGATGAAAAAACACACTATTATGCAGGTAAAATGATATCGGCAGGTGCAGATATGTATACAATAAACTATGTTATGTTTAGTAAAAAAACTAAGCAACAAGTAAATTTATTTGCAAAATTATTACCAAATGTTGAGTATTTATATAACGACCAAGCTATTATTATGTGTTTAACTCAAAAATTATTTCAAGAAACTGGTACAACCCCCGAAGACGCCATTGGCTTTGTAGGCTATTTAAATTCTATTGATTGCATAAAAATTGCAGTTGTGATGCAAGAAAGACAGCCAAATGTATTTCATGTATCAGTAAGGACAAGGGAATTATCTGCCCAAAATGTTTGTAAATATTTTGGTGGTGGTGGACACCCTAAGGCGAGTGGTTGCAGGATTTATAGGGGTAAAAATACCGCTATAAAAATGATGCGCGAAGCATTAAAAGAAGAACTTGTGAGGACTGGTAATTGGAAAGACTAGAAAGTGGTATTATAAATATTTTAAAGCCAGCAGGCATGAGTTCTAATCATGTATTAACCCTTGTTAAAAAAAGGCTTAATATTAAAAAGGTGGGCCACTTAGGTACGCTTGATCCACTAGGGACCGGTGTTTTGCCTGTGTGCATTGGGAAAGCAACTCGGCTTTTTGACTATTATTTAAATAAAGATAAAGTGTATAGAACTATATTTATATTTGGTAAAACGACTGATACTTTGGATAGCGAAGGGCAGGTTATAAATCAAAATAATATTATTGTACAAAAAGAAGATTTGATAAAAATTTTGCCTAAATTTATTGGTAAACAAAATCAAGTACCTCCAATATATTCCGCTAAAAAAATTAATGGTAAAAAGGCTTATGAACTTGCTCGAAATAATGAAGAAGTAGTGCTAAAGCCAAAAGAAATTGAAATATATGATATAAAACTTATTGATAAACTTAAAACAAATACTTTTTTATTAAAAGTTCATTGTTCTAGCGGGACTTATATTCGTTCTTTAGTAAGAGACATAGCAACGCACCTTAATACATTTGGCTATATGGGCGCAATAATTAGAACAAAAAGTGGTGATTACACAATTGAAAATTCAGTTGATTTAGACGCTATTTCGCCAGAAAATATAATCTCAATTAAAAATATTTTAAAAAATACTGAAAAAGTAGTGCTAAATTTTTGTTTATATGATAAAATAGTAAATGGTGTTGAAGTAAAAGTTGATATTTGTGATAAACAAAACGTAACTATTGAATGTCAAAATAAAATAATAGGCATAGCGGACATAGTTAATCACAAAATTAAACTTAAAACTTTTTTACTCGATACTTAAGAGGTTTGTATGATAAGGTTTGGCCCTTCTGGTAACAGTAAAATTTTTTATGATGCAGGCTATAAGTCATCTAATGAGGCCCCTAAGTTTTTAAAATCTATTGGTTTAAACGCCTATGAATATTCATTTGGGCGAGGGTTTACAATGGGTTATGAAAAGGCTAAGGAAATAGGCAAAGAAGCACTTTTAAATGATGTACTTGTAAGCGTCCATGCTCCATATTATATAAATTTGGCTAATGATAATCCTGAGGCTATTGAAAAAAATGCAAATTATGTTTTAAATAGCCTTAAGTTTTTAGAACTAATGGGAGGAATTAAATGTTGTGTTCATCCCGGTAGTTGTGGAAAATTAACAAGAAACGATGCTATTAAAAACATGCACAGCGGTATGGATTATGTGTTGTCAAAAATATATGAAAATTTTGGATAAAACCATCAATGAACTTGGTGAATATAAAGCACAAAATTT
>JAZOQJ010000046.1:0-8658 GCA_045655985.1 Clostridia bacterium
AACATTGTCCCTTAATGCCAATTGTAATATAATTTATGTAGGTAAAAATAAGGGGGAAAATTTTTTATGGAAAACAAAAAACTTTGTATAACCGAAAACCCTATTTATGCTAAAAATAGCGTTGCGCACTTTAAAAGCCACGCCCCACAAAAAGACATTTTGCACTGTGATTTAAACAACTTTTACGCATCTGTTGAATGTTTTGACGACCCTTCACTTCAAAAAAAGCCCGTAGTTGTTTGCGGTAATGCCGAGGAAAGAAAAGGTGTTGTTTTAGCAAAAAATTATATTGCAAAAAGTTATGGAATTAAAACTGGTGACACATTGTGGGAAGCAAAACTTAAATGCCCCTTTTTAGTAAGCAAAAACGCTAGGTTTGACAGATATATTCACTACTCAAATTTAGTGCGTCAGGTGTTTTTAAATTACACCGATTATGTAGAGCCTTTTTCTATAGACGAAGCCTGGCTTGACGTAACGCATTCTAAAATATTTGGGTCTCCATTAGAAATTGCTATAAAAATTAAAAATACAATAAAAACAGAAATAGGGTTAACAGTCTCACTAGGAGTTAGTTTTAACAAAACCATTTCAAAACTTGCAAGCGACATGAAAAAGCCTGATGCTATAACACATATAACGCATGAAAATTTTAAAGAAAAAGTTTGGCCACTGCCTGCCCAAGACTTACTAATGGTTGGTCCACGCACTCATTTAAAACTTAAAAAAATTGGCGTAATCACAATAGGCGAACTTGCCACAATGCCTTTATGGTTTTTACAACAAAAATTTGGAGCAGTTGGTGTTTATTTACATGAATATGCAAATGGGCTTGAAAACAAACCTGTAAAAAAATTTGATGAGCCTATAAAAATAAAACACATAGGTAATAGCACTACTTGTTATAAAGATTTATTAACAGAACTTGAAGTTAGAGAAGTATTTGCTGAACTTTCATTAAAACTTGCTGAAAGGCTATTTTTAGAAAATTTACCACCAGCTAAACACATAAGTATTTATATTAAAAACAATGAACTTCAAAGTTTTTCAAGGCGCACAGTACTAAATGAAGGTATTTTTGCGCCTAATAATATTTTACTTGCTGCCTTTAACCTTTTTAAAAGTCTTTATGATTGGCAAAAACCCATACGCGCTTTAGGTATAAGTTTAGGAGGATTTTTAAAAAGCCAAAAACAACTATCTTTTTTTGACGAAATAAAACAACCAAGTGTGTTTTCCTTAAATGGCACAATTTTACCTAATAATATTAAAGAGCAAAACTTAGAAAAAGCGACCATTTATTTAAATCAAAAATATGGTGAAAACACTCTTGTTAAAGGTAGTAGTTTGTTTGATAAAAAATTGGGTTTAAAAGGCTCAATGCACTCTATTCATCCAATAAGTTTCTTAAGGTAAATATACAAAAAGCGAGTTTTTTAAACTCGCTTTTTGTAATAAATTAAGCAGTTGCTATCCTATAAATAGTAAGGTTAGCACCAACCGTTCCGGCTTCAGCGTTAAGTTCGCCATCAGTTACATATATAGCAATTGTATCCCCTGCGGCTAAATCTAAAATCATGGTATTAGATGGACTTAAGTTTGCTGTTGTACCCTGAAGTGTTCCATCTTCAAAAGGTGCACCATTTAAATATGGCGTAATACTTACCACAGTATTGGCAGTTACGGCATTAATGCCATACTGAATTAAATAAAAGCCATCTTCAGGAATAGTAAATACGGTGTTATCGGCGTTAGACGTAATGTTTGTTTCACTATATACTGTTGGGAACGAAATTGGGTTTGTCGCAGTTAAGGCATCTATATCCTCTAAGTTTGCATAACTACCCTCAATAGTCGTTGGCAAAACAGCATCAGCGCCTGTAGCACCTGTTGGACCAATATCACCAGTTAAACCGATAGGACCTGCTGGACCAGTAGCGCCCGTAGCTCCAGTAGGACCTGTTGGACCAGTAGCTCCAGTAGCACCAGTAGCTCCAGTAGCACCTGTTGGGCCTGTTGCGCCAGTTGGACCTGTTGCGCCTGTAGCACCTGTTGGGCCTGTTGCGCCAGTTGGGCCTGTAGCACCTGTTGAACCAGTTGGACCAATATCTCCAGTTAAACCAATTGGGCCTTGAGCGCCTTGTGGACCGGCGGGACCTGTTGCACCCACTAAACCCGCTGAACCCGTGGCACCCGTTGGCCCAGTAGCGCCTGTTGCACCTACTGGGCCTTGAGGACCAATTGGACCCTGAGCGCCTGTAGGACCTGTTGGACCAGTTACTCCTGTACTTGGACCGGTAGGGCCTGTGGGCCCTGTGGGACCTGTTGGACCAGTAACTCTACAAGAAGTGTTGCAACCGCAAATGTTTAAATAACCGTTGCAGCCACCTACAAACCCCCTTGTGCAAGAACAATTACTGCTATTACAATTATTACAAAATGCCAAAATTTTTCCTCCTTTAATTTTGATTGCTAATTAGCCATAACACTATATGTTTTAATTCTTTAAGGTGTTAAAAAAAGTAGCAAAATTGCTACCTTTTATTTACTCCGCCGCTTGAATTTTTGTTATTGCAACATTTAAAACAATTTCTTCTGCACTGCAACCACGAGATAGGTCGTTAACCGGTTTATTAAAGTTAATCATAATAGGACCAATGGCTTTATAACCGCCTAAACGCTGGCAAAGTTTATAGCCAATATTACCAGCATTTAAATCGGGGAACACTAAAACATTTGCATTACCACCAACCTCGCTTGTAATGCCTTTTTTGTGAGCGACCTCTGGGCAAAGTGCGCTATCAGCCTGCATTTCGCCATCTACGTGAAGATTTGGCATTTTGTGTTTTGAAAGCGCATAGGCTTTTGCCATTTTTTCGACCATTGGGCTAGAGGCACTCCCTTTTGTAGAATAACTTAAAAGAGCCACTTTGGGGTCAAAGCCAAGTTTTTGCATAAATTCACTTGAGCCTATTGCAAACTCGCTTAAATCATCTGCATTTGGGTCTTCATTAAGTGAAACATCAGCTAAAAGTAAAGTTTGAGGTGCTTTGTGACGAGTTAGTAGCATGCAACCACAAACTTTGTGTTTATTAGGTGCGGTTTTAATAATTTGAAGTGCTGGTTTTAAGGTTTGAGCGGTTGTAAAGTGAGCGCCACAAACAATACCATCACCAATACCCATGTGGACTAGCATGCAAGCAAAATATACTTCATTTTTTAGTAGTTTTTTAGCATCAGGTAGAGTTAAACCTTTTTCTTTCCTTAATTTATACAATTCTTTTGCCATTTTTTCAAAATCGGCATAATTGTCAGTATCAATATGAGTTACATATTCACTATCTAAAAAGTGTTTAGGATAGTCACTTGCCTTACCAAAAACTATAATTTTACTCAATTTTGTGTGCATGATGTGGTATGCCGCTTCCATAACTCTGCTATCTAAATGCGCCTCGGGAAGAATTATTGTTTTATCTATTAACTTTGCTTTTTTTAATATTTGATGTTCTAATTTCATATAATTTACCTTCTTTTTTCTTTTTGCAATATAATTGTAGCACACCTTAAAAAAAATGGTTAATAAAATAAAAAAAATAGTTAAAATAATTTTAAAAGAAATAAATAAAAAAACGGCTGACAAAAATCAGTCGTTTTTCTTACAATTATTTTTCTGGATTTTCTCGTACTGAAGCATTAAATAACACATTTTCTTCGTCTTCCTTTTTATACCTGTTCTCAAATGCTTCACGCCCTAACAAGACAGCAAAAGGTATTCCTGGAAGTATTGAAGAAAACGCCCCGCCAACACCAACACTACCTAATGTGTTATAAACACTTCTTTGATGTTTAACTTCTTGCTTTATTTCTTCAGAAATATCATCTAGTGTATAGAATATTGGCTCTTTATAAGAAGAACTTTCCATTTCTTCTATTTCGTTTATATATTTATTAGACGATATATAACCCTTATCACGTCTTTCTTTTAAACGAGTTAGATCTTCCTTATAAATAGTTTGGAATTCTTCAGAGTTCATGCAAGCATCTGTAATGATTGCGTCTGCTTTCTTTTTATAACTTTCAGCATAAATCCCTGTTCCGATAGAGCCAATAAACAAGCCTGCAACAATTGTTCCTAGTGCAATTAATTTAACTTTTCTTGTATGTTTCATAAGTGTTCCCTTTTTTTTGTTTTAACATATTAGCATAAAAAAAATTTTATTTCAATACTTTTAGCATAAAAAAAACGGCTGACAAAAATCAGTCGTTTTTCATATTTTAAAAAATTAGTTAAATAAGTCTTTATAAGCTTTACCAATCTTTAAAACAGGAGCTTTTGATGCAGGAACTTTAATTTTAGCTTTAGTTCTTGGATCAAAACCTTCTCTAGCAGCTCTAGTTTTTAGTTCGAAAGTACCGAAACCAACTAGTGCAACCTTGTCGCCAGCTTTTTAAGCTTCTTCGATAACTTCTAAAGCTGCGCAGTAAGCGTTTTCAGCTTGAGCTCTTGTAAGGCAAGCCTTTTCAGCAACTGCTCTAACAAATTCAGTTTTATTCATTTTTCTTCCTCCAATTATTTATTTGGTAATTCCAGTTTATAGGGAAATTTAAAAAAAATCAAATAAAATAGCGTATTTTGTAGAAAAAATTTACTAAAATTTAATTTTTTTAATAATTTTTGGCTAAATTTAGCCATTTTAAACATAAAAACCCAAGATTTTTCTTGAGTTTTTATGAAAGATTTTAATTAAGTTTATGAGTTTTTCATTTCTTTTACTACGTCAATTTCCTCGTCTTCATGCTTTTGCCTTAATTGTCTTTTATACAAAGCCATAAGTTTTGTGTGTGCCCTGTCCATTTCTTTTGCATTAAAGTATTGGTCAATTTTAGCACCTTTTCCATTTTCAAAAAGTGATTTATATGTTCTAAATTGTATAAGCACATCCTCTCTATATTCTTCTGGAAGCTCTAAATAAATTTCAGGTTTTATAGTAACAGCAGTCGCAACCAAATTTTTCCTCCAAATTTCTGGCGGGAATGCTAACAAAAGATCAGGTTCACGCCTTACGACCTTATACATCATTTTGCCACCATTTTGAGTAGCAGCTTCCCTTTGAAGTTCCAATACATTAGTTGGCACGTTTTTAGAGTAGGCATTAGTAACGCTAAAAGAAAAGCTTCTTACTTCCGGTGGAAGACGCCTAAAATTTGCTTCATCCTCACGAATATATTTCCTTAAAACTGTATTGCAAAACCTATACATTTTAGCATCTAATAAACTTGATGGAATATAGGCAATAAGTGCTGGGTTTTGTAAAATAACTTTTTTCACATTTTCTTCAGTTAAAAAAGGTTCAAAATCGCTCTCTTTTATAAGTTCTGGATATGATAATAGCGCAATATTTGCTAATTTTTCATCAACACTTAGTCCCTTTTCTTCAAAATGTATAAATAAATACCCGTCTTTTGCTAGCGCTGTTTGTTTTAAAAGGTACAAATAACTTTTAGGGTCTAAACTATCAAACTTTTTAAGGGCTTTTGGAAGCCTTAAAATAAACGCTGGATATTTTTCAATTATTTTTACTTGTTGCTGAGGAGTAAGATGTAAAAATTCCCCTTCATTAAAAACTATTGGCATAAAACACTTCCTCTTTTTTTATATTTTATTAATAACACTTTATTTTGTTTCGTCAAAGTCACCTTTAATGTCTTCAAGCCATTCAGGAAGAGATGGTAATTTTTTTCCATCTGTTAATTCTTCGCCATCTGGAGCATAAAATGTTTCTTCATCAAAAAGCGCATTATAATCTGGGTAAACAGGAAGTTCAAAGTCATGGCTATTAAAACTAGTTTTTACACTTTCCATTAATGACCTTGGTGGTAAAATTTTTGCTTTTTCATTTGAAGAAATTGTTTGTTTATATATTTCTTGAAGCATTTCAACAGCTGAATCTTTACTATTTTCCCAAAATAAATTTCTACAAGTTGTTAAAATGTTTCCCTTAACAATTTTATAGTTGTATAAAGGTGCCCAAATACCTCCAAAACCTGCAGGCACTTCAATACCATTTAATAAACCTTTATTTTGAATTGCAGCATCATTAATTTGGTCAATATCAGCATAGTTTGAATAAGTTACAATCGTAGTTCTTATTAAAAGGCCTACAAGTTTATTAATATAGGCATTATATGCATCCATTTTTCCGCTAATTTCTATATATTTATCATCAACCGCCACTAATTTTTCCTTATTTAAAGCATCTAATTCTTCCGTCGCTTTAATAAGCATTGTCTCCATTGTGGTTATTGACGCCACAAAATCTTTTGCTATATTATATTCCATTTTTTACCTTCTTGTTTTATTAATTTTCTTTTTCTTCATTACTTGCAAATACATACCCTTTATTTTCGCCCGCTGGTTTTGGTGGTAGAATATAACAGTCATCCATTACAACACCCATTTCCAAACACTCTACTTGTTTATTTGTTAAATCTTGTAAAGTGAAGGCATTGTGTGTAAGAAAACCATCATAACAACCTAAGCCATATTTATTTGCTAAACTTTCAATTTTATTATCCGCTCTTTTGGTTGTTAAATCGTTATCGCTTAGCGAGTTTTTGAAAGCTCTTAATATTTCAAGCTTTTCATCATAGTAAATAGAGCCATCACAAACAAAAATCCCATAAAGATCTAATCCGAACGAATTTAAACCATTTCCCAATTCTGCGTAAGAATTTTTCTCGGCCTTAATACCTTGTTCTAACATATTAAATCTCTGTAAAACAGCCATCTGCGCCTCTTGGGTATTTACACTTAGCGCAATATTATCTAAATACTGAATATATGACCTATGCAATAAACTTGCTACACTAGTTATATACTCGTTTAACTCCAATATATTGCTACTATTTTTTTCAAAATCTTCACATAATACATCTCTTTCTTCAAAGCATTCTAATAAAAGATTTTCAACCACCGCTATTCTGGTTGTAATATCATCTAAATATTCCGACATACAAACTAGCTCCTAAATAGTTTTTACAATTACTTTAAATTTTGCACTAACGCCTACAAATAATTTTGCTTCAATTGTATATTCGCCAGCATATTTTATAGGCTCTTTCAAAACAATTTGTTTTTTATCAACATTTAAATTAATTTTAATTAATTCGTCAGCAATTTCTTTATTAGTAACACTGCCAAAAGTTTTTCCGTTTTCACCGCCCTTAACATTCAAATTTACGCAAACGTCTTTTAGTTTTTCTGCAAGAGCCATTGCCTTTTGTTTGTCTTGCTCATAATGATAATCTTTCGCGTCCTTTGCTTGTTTATTTAAATTAAGTGCAGTATTATCCGCCACCACAGCCTTTTTATTTTTTAATAAAAAGTTTTTTGCAAAACCATCACTAACCTCAACCACATCTCCTTTTTTACCCGTTCCTTTAACGTCCTGCATTAAAACAACTTTCATATATAATCCTCCTATTCATAATAAATAATAACTTTATTGATTTTTTTTGTCAATTTTATTTTAAAATTGCACTGAAAATAAGAATAAAATATTTTTCATAACGAAAATATATATTTTTTTAAAATAGGTAAAAAATAAATATATAAGGAGAAAATTTATGGATATTAAATGCAACAAAACAATTTGTCATTACAACAACTGTTACGCGTGCTCAGCGAAGGGAATTCATGTGGCAAAAAACGCGGAATGTAAAACTTTTGAAAAGGATACAAGTAAAACAAATTTACAAGATGTAAGTCGCAACATGTTTGAAACAGCACCTGAAATTGCGCCATTTAGGCATAGTAAAGATATTGACATTGAATGCCGTGCGCACTGCCTTTTTAATGTTAATGGAGTGTGCAACGCAAATGGCATTACAGTTTTAGAAGGCAAAACAATCGGTCGTTGTGGTACCTTTGTTAAGCGTTAACTCATGATCGACTGAAATGTTTTTTGAACAAAGAGGTTGACAAACCTCTCTATTTAATGTATAATATTTTCGTTGATAACCGACGTGGAGCTAATGACTGCCGCACAAGGGTTATCTTTTTTTTATGGGGTTGACAAGCATCTCTATTTAATGTATAATAAATCTGAACGTTGGGAGAAAAACGAATTAAATTTCGGTGTCCCGTAATCACAACCAATGCATATTTGCTCGTGCTGTGCCGTTCTTTTTTTTATTTAATATATTTTTTTATTTTGTTTTATCAATTTTTTAAGAGGGCTTAACTGCTTTCTTTTTTTATAAATATAGTTATATTAAAAGAAAAAATAAAAAATTTTTAATAAACTATTGTAAATTTCAAATATTTTTGATATATTATAATCGCTTTGTGAGCTTTTTTTCACAAACCTTGCTTAAAACGCATGGTTTTATGGTTAAAATGCAAATTTTTTCTTTAAGGCAATGTTATTTTAAGCCACTATAGTCCATAAGGAGGTAAAAGTATGAACAAGTACGAATTGTTGGTTATTTTATCTGCGCAAGTAGATGACGAAGCTAAAGAAGCAGCTATCCAAAAAGTTACTTCTATTTTAGAAAAAGCTGGTGCATCAATTGAAAACATCGATAAACAAGGTGTTAAAAAATTTGCTTACGCAATTAATCACAAAAACGAAGGCGTTTATGTTATGTATAACTTAG
>JAZOQJ010000047.1:0-6198 GCA_045655985.1 Clostridia bacterium
GACCACTTAAAAGCAGAGTTTGGTGCGGTAAGAGCGGCTAGGGCAAATCCTAAAATTTTAGATAGAATTATGGTAGAATACTACGGAAGTATGACTCCACTTAATCAAATGGCAAATATTTCTGTACCTGAACCTAGAATGCTTTTAATAAACGTTTGGGATCAAACTGCACTTAAAAACGTTGTTAAGGCTATTAATGAAGCTGATCTTGGTATTAACCCAGCAGACGACGGAAAAGTTATTCGTTTAGTTTTCCCAATTTTAACTGAAGAAAGAAGAAAAGACTTAGTTAAATCAATTAAAAAAATGACTGAAGATAGCAAGGTTTCTTTAAGAAATGCAAGACGTGATGCTATTGATATGGTTAAAGACCTAAAAAAAGAAAATGCTATTAGTGAAGATGAGCAAGCTAATGCTGAAAAAGAAATTCAAAAAATTATTGATTCTTATAACGTAAATTTAGAAAAACTTTTAGCTGATAAAGAAAAGGAAGTAATGGAAGTTTAATGCTAGACTTTAATGATTTAATTGGATTGCCTTTAGAAAAAGCTAAGGAAAAATTGAAAAGTAATAATTTATCTTATGAAATTATTGAAAGTAATTCGCAAATGAAAAATTTTGATACTTTGCTTGTTGTTCAAGTTAATGTAAATCAAAATAAAATTGTTTTAGTAGTAGATAAATTTTTACTTAATATTTAATTAATGGGAAAAAATAATGAAAAATAGAGTTTTAATTGGTGTTTTATTGTTTTTGGGTGCAATCGGCTTATTTGCGCTTAGAATTTTTGTAAGCCCTTATTTTTTAGATGGTTTTGTTTTGTTAATATCATTTATGGGCTGTTTAGAAATATGCAATATGTATAAAAAGTCAAACAAAAATGTGGGCACTATTTTTTCATTATTTTTTTGTGTTTTAGCGTTTGCGACTGTGCTGATTTCTATTATTTATAACGAAAGTATTTACAAAAGTTTATTAATGGTGTTAGTAACTTTTGTGTCAGTGGCGCTACTTGGCTTTATTTTAGAAGCTTTTAATTTGGGTAATGAAAAATATAAAAAATTTGGGCTAAATACTTTATTTTCAATGGTTTATCCCGCACTTTTATATTTACCAATGTACTATATTAACCACTTAACACAATTTTCATCAAAACTTAATGGTGCTGATTTGGTTCCTGTGTTTTTAATGATGTTAATTTTCTTTATCTCAATTTTTACTGATACTTTTGCTTTCTTTGTTGGAAGGAAATTAAAAGGACCAAAACTTGCGCCTAAAATTTCACCTAACAAAACCATTTCTGGTGCTGTTGGTGGATTGCTTGGTGGAATTGTTGCTGGAATTTTATTGTTTGTTATTTTTAATTATGCCTTGAGTTTAGTGGCAATATTTAAGGCAAATTATATAACATTTATTACTGTGCCTATATTAAGTTTATTACTTTCAGCTTTTTCTCAGGCAGGGGATTTATTTGCGTCTTTTTTAAAGCGTAAAAACGCTATAAAAGATTATTCTAACATATTTGGTGAACAGGGCGGCATAATGGATAGATTCGATGGCGAAACATTTGTGTCCCCAATAGTTCTAATTTTTGTATTAATATTTATTATTTAACATATTTTATAGTTTAGTTGTTTATAATAAATTAGACTATTAAGTATAACTATTTGCATTTTTGGAGTTTTTTGTGAGTACTATATTATATATTTTATTGGCCGTACTAATCCTTTTATTCATGATAACTATTCATGAATTTGGTCATTATTTAGCGGGCAAGTTGCTAGGGTTTAAAATAAATGAATTTTCTATAGGGTTTGGACCACAACTTTATAAAAAGACATCTAAAAAAACAGGCGAGTTGTTTTCTGTACGCGCTTTTCCCTTAGGTGGTTATTGTGCATTTGAGGGAGAAGATGGTGGTAGTGACGATAAAGGTGCGTTTACTAAACAAGCCCCTTGGAAAAGGATAATTGTTTTGTTTTCAGGTGCGTTTTTTAATTTTTTAACTGCAATTATTTTTTGTTTTATACTATTGGTTTCAGTAGGTTATGATGTACCTAAAGTGAGCCAAGTATCCGATGTTGCTCAAATTGCAAACATTCAAGTATTTAATCAAGAAAATGACTGGGAAGATAGTGTCTTTAGTTCTAATGATAAAATTGTAAAAATAACCACCATTGCTAATATTGACGGAACTGAGCAAGAATTTACAATTTACGAACATAAAAAAGGTGAAACTGAGTATAGTGCTTCAAGTATAGCTGCGGTTGTAAGTGCTTATTTACAAGAAATTCCCGCTCTTAAGTCTTTTGATTATTTAAATAATTGTTCCGCCACCATTAAAAGTGGTGAAAATGCCTTAATATATAGTTTTGAAACCTTTTTAGATTCAAACGAGAATATTTTACAAGATGGCGATATAATTTATAAAGTTAATGGTAAAAAAGTCAATGTGTTACATCAACTTCCATCACTTTTAACAGCAGTTGCAAATGAAGGTGACAGAACAGCAACACTACTTGTAAAACGTGACGGAAAAGAAATTGATGTTGAAGTAAAACTACTTCTTACAGGGTATGAAGGTAATTATTCATATATTATTGGTATAAATACTCAGCCATATGCACACACATTTGGTGAGGCGTTAGGCAGGGCAGTACCACTAACTTTTGAATTTTCATGGCTTGTTTTAAAAACGTTATGGCAATTAATAACAGGGCAAGTGGCTATGGAAGCAGTTGGTGGAACAATTACTACTATTGTAGTTATGGCCGATTATGCCAAGCAAAACTTTAAAACTATATTGGTTTTAATTCCTTTAATAGCCGCAAACTTAGCCGTATTTAATTGGCTTCCGTTCCCAGCGCTCGATGGTGCACATATGGTATTTACAGGCGTTGAATGGATTAGGAAAAAACCTATAAATCAAAATGTAGAAAATATGATTCATAACATTGGTTTGTGGGTACTGCTTGGTTTTGTGATTTTTGCAGACTTTTACCAATTAATTATTCATATAATACGTTGACAAATTTTTATAATTTAGTTAATATATAACATATGGATAAATTCACAGAATATATTAAATCTAAAATTCAAGGGTTAGAAAATTTCGAACTTCTTGAAGCAAATTATAATAAAAACGCCGACATTTTGTCGGTTGTTTTTGTTCATCTTAAAAATTTATCCCTTGACAAAAAAACTGAAGTTGAAAGTTTAGTAAAAAGAGTTATTAAAAATATTAAAACTATAGAGGTTGTATTTAAGCCAATTTATTTTGATGACGATATAATTTTAAAAGAAACTAAAGCATTTTTAACTGCGCGAACAGGTAATTTATTGGGTGTAAACCTTGATAAATCAATTTGTAAAAACAATCAAATAACATTATTTGTAGATGATAATTATTTTACACAGGCAGAGCTTATATCCATTCAAAATGATATAGTAAACGAAATTGATAATAAATACTTTACAAAACCCAGTGTTGTTTTTGAAAAATGTGAAATAATTAGGCAAGAAGTTTTACAAGAAAGGATTGAAAATGAACTAGGAGTTGATAATTTTGGTGCAGAATACGCTAATAAAGTACATCATATTATACCAATTATAGGTGAAATAAAAGACGATAAATTTATTTGTATTGAAGAAATTAATCCTGCTGTAGAAAAAGTTGCTGTTTTTGGGAAAATTGAAAATTTAGAGAAAAAAGAGTTTGTTAAAAAACAGGAAAGAGATGGCATTGCTGAAGAAATTACTAAAGAATATTTTAGCTTTGACTTAAACGATTCTATAAGTAGCGCTCGGTGTGTATATTTTCCTTCTAAAGACTCATTTTCTAAATTTGAGGCATTAAAAGAGGGAGATAGTATTTGTTGCTATGCTGACGTAAGCCAAGGGAAAAAAGAACTTTCTTTAAGAGTAAAACAAATTGCAACTTGTGAATTTGAGGCAAGTAAAGATATTAAATATAGGCCAATATTAAAAAGTTATAGATATGTTATTCCGCAAAAATTTGAAGAAATTGAACAGGCTAGTTTTTTTTCTCAAAAACCACAAGTTTTTGCCGATTACTTATTAAATAATGATTTTGTAGTGTTTGATTTAGAAACCACAGGTCTTGATGCTCAGGTTTGTAAAATTATTGAAATAGGTGCTGTAAGGATACATAAAGGGGAAATAGTGTCTCAATTTTCAACTTTTGTTGACCCTGAAGGACATATCCCTGAAGACGCGACCGAAGTTAATAATATAACGGATGAAATGGTTTTAGGCTCGCCAAAAATTGTGGAAGCACTTCCGGATTTTGAAAAGTTTTGCGAAAATGCTATAATGGTTGCGTATAATACCGATTTTGATAGCAAATTTATTAAATTTAACGCTCAAAAACAATTTTTGCGTTTTAATAATAATTATGATGATGCAATGGTTTGGGCAAGAAATAAATTAAAAGGCCTTAAAAACTATAAATTAAAAACGGTATGTGAGGCTTTAAATGTCAGTTTAATAGGCGCTCATAGGGCAGTCAATGATACCATTGCAACTGCTAAAGCTTTTATTAAACTTGTAGAAATGAAATAATGCAAAATTTATAAACTTTTTAGGCAAAATGTGTTGACAAAATGTAAAAGGTTGTGCTATTATATGACTGCACTTCTTATGGGTGCTATTTTTTAGGAGGAATTTTTCGGGTATGAGAGATAAAATTACTTTAGCATGCACAGAGTGCAAACAAAGAAACTATGACGATATGAAGAATAAAAAGAACACTCCAGATCGTATTGAACTAAAGAAATATTGCAGATTTTGTAAAAAACATACTGTTCATAAAGAAACAAAATAATTTTTAAAAGAGGGTTTAAAATGAGTGTTCCTGTAGAAGCAAAAACTGAGCAACAAGAAGTTGTTATTGATAGAGCAACTCTTAAAGCACAAAAAAGAGAGGAAAAGGAAAAAGCCAAAAACGTTAAAAATAAAAAAGAAAAACAAAACAAAAAAAGTTTTGGTAGAAAAATTGGCGAAATTTTCTCAGAACTTAAAAAAGTAACCTGGCCTAGCTTTGCTAAAGTTGTTAAACAAACAGCAGTTGTTATGGGCTTCGTACTTTTATGTGCTGCAATTTTATTTGTAATTTGCTTTGTCCTACAATTAGGTCATACAGCAATTGTTAATAGTATTACGGAGGGTGCCGTTATAGGCATGTAACTATATTATGGAAAATAAAATTGAAGATACTAAATGGTATGTTCTTCATACAAGAACAGGTTATGAAAACGTTGCTAAGGAAAATTTAGAACGTGTTATCGAAAAAAATGGCTTAGAAGACAGAATTTTTGATATTGTTATTCCAACTGAAACTGTAATTGAAGTTAAAAATGACAAAAAAGTTGCTGTTGAAAGGAAATCAATGCCTACATATCTTTTTGTAAAAATGAGATATGGTGATGATATTTGGCATACTGTTACTCGTACAAGAGGCATTACAGGTTTTGCCGGCCCTAAAGGTAGACCTTTACCGCTTCCAGAGGAAGAAATTATTAGAATGAGGCTTGATAAGCCAATTGTTCATGATACTACTCTTAACGAAGGCGATAAAGTTCAAATTCTTGATGGCCCACTATCAATGCAAATTGGAACAGTAAATAGTGTAGATTTAGAACATGGTAAACTTAAACTTATAGTTGAAATGTTTGGTAGGGAAAACATTATTGAAACTGAACTTGATAATGTTTTAAAACTTGATATTTAGGTTATAACGCGTAAGCGATATAATAGCCACAGTATTTGTGGTGATTAATGATATTATCATTAATTTGTGGGAGGCGAATAAATTTTTGCACTGTTCGTCAATAATACCACACAATGTTTTGTGAAAACAAAACAGGAGGGAAAAATGGCTAAAAAGGTTAAAGCTGTTATTAAATTGCAACTTCCAGGCGCGAAGGCAACTCCAGGTCAAAGTGTTGGTTCTGCTTTAGGACCTCATGGTGTACCTACTGTTGAATTTTTAAAACAATTCAACGAAAGAACTAAAGATAGCGAGGGTTTAATCATTCCAGTTATTGTAACTGCGTATGAAGACAGAAGTTTTACTTTTATATTAAAAACTCCACCTGCTGCTATTCTTATTAAAAAAGCTTGCGGAATTGAAAGCGGAAGCGGTAAATGTAATAAAGAAAAAGTTGCTAAAATAACAAA
>JAZOQJ010000048.1:0-14895 GCA_045655985.1 Clostridia bacterium
CTCACAGAACGACATGGCTACATCCGACTTGCCCAGCTAATATCACCTGCAATTAAAACAATGTCATCATCACTAACTTTTTCGTTCCAATCATTTTTTATTTTTTCAAAATGACCATCCCATTTAGGACCAAATATATTCATTGGTTTGTCGCAATTTTCACTTAAATGCAAATCGCTTATCGCAAATATTTTCATGTCTAACACTCTAAAAAAATCCTAGTTGTTATTTGCTTACGACCATATTATAATATGGAATAAAAAATAATACAAAAAAAATTTAAACTTTTTTTAAAAATTTTTTTTTAATATAACTTTATTTTTTAAATTAACCAAATTTTACCAGAACTTTTTATCCTTTTAATTTTTTTTTACGGATTAATTTTAACATATAATTTATTTTTTTTCAAGTAATTTTTTTCTACTACTTTTTTCATATATTGTTTTTTAAATACTAGAAAATTTATTTAATGTATGATATAATAAAAATATGAGAGTAATAACACTAGCAAGTGGCAGTAAAGGTAACTGTACACTTGTTGAAACGGATAAATTAAAAGTTTTAATTGATGCAGGTTTAGGTATACGTGAACTTGAAAAAAGGTTGATGGGAGCTGGTGTTCACCCTAGAGACATTAATGCCATTTTTATAACACATGAACACTCTGATCATATAAAAGGCATAACCGCGTTTTCAAAAAAATACAATACAAAAGTTATTGCAAATATTAAGGAGTGGAATATCCTTGAAAGCAAACTTGAAGGCTTAAGTGATAAAAATAAAATTTATTTTGAAAACAACAATTTTAAAATTGCGGACCTCGAGGTTGATGCGTTTTCGCTATCTCACGATAGCGCTAGTTGCTATGGTTATTCATTTATAAGTGGTGGTTTAAAAACAAGCATTGCAACTGACCTGGGTTTTTGCCCCCAAAGTATTGTTGAAAAACTTAAGGGTAGCAAATTGTTAATACTGGAAGCAAATCATGACATAAACCTTTTAAACAACAATCCAAACTATCCTATATATCTTAAAAAAAGGATACTTTCAAACAAAGGTCATTTAAATAATATTGCAACAAGCGAGGTTATTAAAAATTTAGTTGGAGGACAGCTTGAACAAGTTGTGCTTGCTCACCTAAGTGAAGAAAATAATACGCCATCTTTAGCATATAACACAGTAAAAGGTGAACTTTTAAAAGACGGTATTATTGAAGGCAAGCACCTATTTATTGACGTGGCATCTCAACACCAAATAGGAAATAACTTTAAATTAAAAAAGTAAAATTTATAAAAAAAAGTTAAAGTGACAATTTGCACGCTTTGGATTTAAATTACATATAAAAAACGCTATTTAAAAGCGTTTTTTTTAATTAAAATAAAGGTTTTTCCATATTATTAGGTATTTGTAAATTTAAAAGTTTTAATATTGTTGGAGCAATATTATAAAGCCCGCCAAATTTAAGTTTTGGTTTTTTAGTTTTACTTACTAATATGCAGTTTACCGGATTTAATGTGTGAGTTGTTGTAAAGTTTTTATTAGGGCGCATATCGTCAGCATTTCCGTGATCGGCAGTAACTAAACACTCCCCATTAAGTTTTAAAATTTGGGTAACAATAATTTCTAAAGCTTTATCCACCGCCTCCATAGCCTTTATTGCCGCCTCATAATTTCCAGTATGCCCAACCATGTCGCCATTTGCAAGATTAATTAAAACAAAATCGTAATTTTTTTTATTGCTTTCTTCCACAAATTTTTGGGCAATTTCAATAGCACTCATCTCGGGTGCTAAGTCAAAAGTTTCTACCTTTTTACCATTTAGCATAAAGCGAGTTTCGCCGTTAAATTCTACTTCCTGCCCGCCATTAAAAAAGAAAGTTACATGTGCGTATTTTGTTTGCTCCGCAAGACGAAGTTGCGTTAAATTGTTGTCACTTAAAATTTTGCCCAGTGGCATGGTTACTTTTTCACGTTTGAAGCACACAGGATAGGTATAAGATTTGTCGTATTCAGTAAAAGTTAGTAATTTTAAATTTAATTTTTTTGTTTTAAATTGTGAAAAATCAGGGTCACACAAACTATTAATTATTTGGCGTGGTCTATCACTTCTAAAATTAAAACAAATTAAATAATCCCCTTCATTTATTGTTGCTATTGGCTCTCCCTTGGCCTTACCGCGTAAAGACACTGAATTTTTTTTGCATATAATTTTAGGTGTTATAAATTCATCACTAACGCCACTATTATAACTTGAAGTTATAGCACTTGTTGCGCTTTCAAAACATTCGCCTTTTGCGCTTACCCACGCGTCGTATGCTTTTTGAGTTCGCTCATATTTTAGTTCCCTATCCATAGCATAAAACCTGCCACAAATAGTCGCAACTTGTCCAATGCCTATTTGTTTAATTTTATTTTCCAAATCTTTAACAAAATTTATAGCGGTAGTTGTTCCTGTATCACGGCCATCAGTTATAACATGAATATAAACATCATTAAAATTTTGCTGATAAAATGTATCAAGTAGGGCAAACAAGTGGCTTATATGTGAGTGTACGCCACCATCACTTAATAAACCAAAAATGTGTATTGGCCTGCATTCCCTTTTTGCTTCACTTATAAAATTTAATAAATTTTCGTTCTTATAAAAAGATTTATCTTTTATAGAGTTTGAAATTAAAGTTAAGTCCTGCCTAATAACTTGCCCCGCGCCCATTGTCATGTGACCAACTTCACTGTTGCCCATTTGACCTTTTAGTAGGCCCACAGCTTCTTCACTCGCCTTTAAAAGAGTTGTAGAATACTTTTTTTTGAGGCTATCCAAAAACGGAGTATTAGCATTTTTAACAGCATTATATTCACTACTTTGACGTTCTGCAACGCCATCTAAAACAATTAGTCCTGTCATAAATTTTTCCTTTTTTTAGTTTAAATTTAAAATTTGTTTTACCGCAAGTATTTTTAAACTTGCACCACCTATTAAAAACCCATCAACACCTTTAATTGTATTAAGTTCTGGCGCGTTGTTTTCATTATAACTTCCACCATATAATACTTTAACAGATAAGTTAAAGTTTTTTAAGTATTCTTTAATAAATTTGCACATATTTTTTATGTGCTCTAATGATGGGACTTTACCTGTCCCTATTGCCCAAATTGGTTCATATGCAATAATGAGTTTATCTTTTTGTTTTTTTGGTAGGTTTAGTTCATCAAGTAATTTTTTGACCACTTTTATGGCTTTTTTAAAGTTCATTTCCTTTTCTTCGCCAACACATATAATAGGTGTTATTTTATTTTCAAGCAATCTATTTATTTTTTCAGTAATTTCATATGACGTTTCCCCATTTTTGCGCCTTTCGCTATGGCCAACTATGCAAATTTTCGCGCCAAATTCACTAAGCATTTTTGCACTTATTTCACCTGTGTGAGAGCCATTTTTAAACTCGCTTACATTTTGCGCACCAAACTTTAAACAAGTGCTATTATTTTGAAACTCGTTTAAATAAACATAAGGTACACAGGCATAAACTATGTCGCTTGATTGTTCTAATGTTTTAATATACTCAGGTATGTTTATGTCGGGTTTATTCATTTTTAAGTTAAACGCAAATATTTTTTTTGCCATATAAATTCCTCTTAATTTATATATTTTTCGGTTGTTTTTTGCATGTTTGTTTTTTTGTGCAAGGAGTTTTTGTTGCACACTTTTTTACAGTCTTTTTTTTAGGTTGCAAAGTTTGGCTTTTTAAAGCTTCAACACCTTTTAAAGTGCTACCTTCAATTAATTTTAAAGACGCCCCACCGCCTGTAGAAATATGAGAAATTTTTTGAGTTAAGTTATATTTTTGAATTGCAGAAACCACGTCTCCACCGCCAATAATTGAATAGCAGTTTTTGTTTTTGCTTAAACCCAAGCACACGTTTTTAGTGCCACAAGAAAATTCATCTTTTTCATAAACACCAAGCGGGCCGTTCCAAACAACTGTTTTGGCACTTTTTATATATTTATTAAATAATTTAACTGTTTTTTTGCCAATATCAAAACCGCCTAAATTATTAGGTATTTTATTTACATTATAAGTTTTAATTGATTTTGTATCGTCGATACTAGTAGCACACACTACATCTACAGGAAGAACCACTTTAACACCCTTTTGCTTTGCCTCTAGTAAAACATTTTTACAATATTCAATATTATCTTCACTTAAAATGCTTGTCCCAATGTTTTTACCTTGAGCCTTTAAAAAAGTGTACGCCATGCCACCGCCAATTAACAAAACGTCAACTTTATTTAATAAATTTTGAGTTGCCTTAATTTTATCGGCAATTTTAGCCCCACCCAAAATAGCAACAAATGGTCTTTGAGGATTTTCTAATTTATTAAACGCATCTAGTTCTTTTTTTATTAAAAAGCCACAACAAGAAGGCAATAATTTAGCAACGCCATAAGTTGAAGCGTGCGCCCTATGGGCAGTTCCAAACGCATCATTTACATAAATATCAGCAATAGAAGCAAGTCCTTTTGCAAAGTTTTCGTCATTCTCTTCTTCCTCTTTATAAAATCTTAGGTTTTCAAGAAGCAGTACTTCGCCTTCTTTTAGTTTATCTACCTTTAATTTTACCTTTTCGCCAATACAATCACTTGCAAAATAAACATTAGTATTTAATATTGTTTTAAGATATTCATACACTGGCTTTAGCGAATATTTTAATACTCTTTTGCCTTCAGGTCTACCCAAGTGTGAGCACAAAATAACTTTTGCACCATTTTGAAGTAAATATTCAATAGTTTGTTTGGCTTCGTCAATTCTGGTTGTGCTTGTAATAATTTTATTTTGCATTGGAACGTTAAAATCAACCCTAACTAAAACCTTTTTACCTTTAACATCTAAATCTAAAACTGATTTTATCATAATTTTTCCTCTTATTTTAAATCTTTTAATTTTTTATTAATTTTTTCACGTTTTTGCTTTGAATGCAGATGTGCATCTAATACAACTTCGTCTTTATTATTTGTTTGCACATATTTAATTTCGGGTGAAAGCCTACACCTACTATCAAAACTATTTAAAACTATGTCGCACATATAGTTACCAAGACGTTCATAGTCGTTCATCATTTTTAAAAATACGGTATATCTATGCTCTTGAGTGGCACTTTTTGATAAAGATGCAATTTTAAGTTTACTTTCGTTTTTAAGTTTTGTAATTAAACTTACTTCATTAATTAAAACACTTGCATAATCTTCACTTACAAAAGTATCGTCTTCCTTAATTTTAATAAATACTTCCTTAATTATGTGCATCATGCCTTTTAAAATTTCATCCATTTTTAAAATGACTTCTTTTTGTTTTGCAGATAAATTTATAACCCTATCTTCATAATTTAAAGTTTTAATCATTTTTAAAAATCTATCTTCAATTTTAACAAAGCATATTATTTGATTATGTAAATTTTCTACCTGATTTTTTTCTTTTTGGTTCAATTTGCCATAAATCTTTAAACTATCAAGATAAATATAATCGGATATCTTTTTAAAGTCTTCAGCTTTATTTTCCTGCTGTTTTAATTCTTTGCCCCTGTTTTCAATTATAGCGCCTTTTACAATTTTATAATTATCTTCAAGCGTCATAAACGCTTTGTAAACATTTTCATTTAACATACGAAGCGCTAAGGTTGGAGACTCCAACGAATTTTCATCAATGCTCCAAATTTTTTCTAAAGTAACTCTTCTTGATTTTATAGTTTTTTTCAGTATTTTTTCAAAAACCTTAGTAAGTGGCAACATTATTACTGCTGTAATTAAATTTGCAAATAAATCAAGCAAAATTAAATTAAAAGTTAAACTTGGTGTTAAAAATTCGAGAAATTTAATAAAGCCAAACAAAGTTAATGTTGTAAAAATTAAAGTTAAAACACAATTAAATACAATATGATATACAGCTGTGCGTTTACTATCGGAATTATATGCAAATGATACTAAAAGTGCCGTCATACAAGTACCAATATTAATACCATATAAAACATACGCACTACTAGTAAATGATAGCGACCCTGCTTCAAGTAATGTAATTAAAATTGCAAGAGTTGATAGTGAACTATTAGTTATAACGCATACAATTATGCCAATAAGTATTAAAAGTGGCCATATACTAATATTTTCAAAAAATTGGGCAAGTGGGACGCTGCCTACAATTTCTCCAACGCTACTTGAAATTGCCGTTAAACCAACAAATAGTAAGCCAAAGCCAGAAATAGCCATGCCTATTCGTTTAACAGTTGGCTTTTTCATCATATACATAATTGCACCCACAAATGTTAAGCTTGCAAAAATAATTTTAATATTAAAATTGGAAAATCCTAAAATTAAATGAGTAAGTGCCGCGCCAATATTTGCACCAATAATCATTGGCAAACTTTGAAGCAAGGTTACAACGCCCGCGCCAACAAAACCAATGGTCATAACTGTTGTTGCGGTTGAACTTTGCATTGCAAATGTAGAAAGGCAAGAAAAAGCAGAACTTACTAGTTTATTTTTAGTGAGCCTTCCAACATATAACCTTAGTTTGTTTCCAAAAACTTGTTGCAAGCCAGACGATAGCATTTTAACGCCAAACAGCATTACACCAACGCCCGCTAAAAGATATAAAACTGATAACATTTTTTAACCCTTTTATTTTAATAAATTATTTATGTGCCCTAATAATTCGTCTATGTCGTCAATAAGAAGCAGTCTTTGTTTTTCGTTTTTATCAATATATTCATTTTTTAAATATTGTGCTAAGTGTTTACGCATATTTAGTAAGACTGTTGTTTTGTCGTATAAATTTAATAGCATATTATAATGCATTAAAATCGCTTCTTTTTTAGTAATTGGCGCATTTTCTCCCAAAATTTCACTAAATATAAATGGATTGCCTAAAGCGCCACGTCCTATCATTACAAAATCACAATTAGTTGCTTCTTTCATATTTTGATAAGATAATTTATCAACAACATCACCATTTGCGCAAACAGGAATTTTAACTGCATTTTTGACATTTGCAATTGCTTCAATATTTACTTTTCCGCTATAGCCTTGCGAGGTTGTCCTGCCATGAACAGTAATTAAACTGGCGCCAGCTTGTTCGCACATTTTAGCAAACTCAACAGCAATGTTTTCGTTATTTTCAATACCAATCCTAAATTTTACGCTTACAGGCTTATTAGAATTTTCAACGCACGCCTTAATAATTTTCTCGGCTTCTAACATATTTTTAAGTAGCGCTGAGCCATCGCCATTTTTAAAAATTTTAGGAGCGGGACAGCCCATATTTAAATCAATCATATCAAATTTTTGAATAGCATCAAATTTAACCACTTCAGCAAAAACTTGAGCCTCGTGCCCAAACAGTTGAACGCATGTAGGTGTTTCAAGATTTGACGTAATTAATAAATCTTCTGTCTTTTGACTTTTATATAAAAGCGCTTTTGCGCTAACCATTTCGGTAATAGTAAGACCAGCACCACACATTTTACAAAGGTGCCTAAAAGCTACATCTGTATACCCTGCCATTGGTGCTAAAATTAAATCATTTTTTAAATTTATGTTACTTATTTTCATTCTAAAATATATTATACAATAAATTATTTATAAGAGTAAAATATTTTTAAGTTAAATTATCAATTTGTTTCAGTTTTTTTTAGTTTTGAATTGGTTTTTATTATGTTTATATCATTTAACGAAAACACCTTTAAAGCAAAAACCAATAAAATATAAACTATAAAGCCAATCATAATAGTAAGTAAAATTACAATTTTTGAAGGGACCACACCACTTAAACCTTTATAAAAAATTTCCATTAACAAAAGCATAACAAATGATGAAATCAACGGATAAAACAACACTTTATTTATGTTTAATTTAATTGTCGCTGTTTTGCAAATTTCTTTAATATTTAATGTTGAGGTAACAATTAAGGCAACAAGCCCAGAGAGGCTATCGCCTAAAATATTGATGCGTGGATTTTTTATTAGCAAAACAAAAAACATAAGACCAATAATTGAGCCAAACAGCAAATTTTGGCAAGCCTTATAACTTTTGTTTTGAGATTGCAAAATGGTGGTTGTAAAATTTAAAAGCGAGCCATAAATAGAAGTTGCGCTAACAATTTTTATAATTTTACTAGCAAGTTCTAGTTGATTAACTTTTCCATATCCCAACCCCTCGGAATACAAAAGAGAAACAATGGGCTTTGCAAAAATTAAAAACACCAAAAAGCAAGGAATACTCAAACAAAAAATAATTTTAAAGCCAAATTTAATTAGCTCATTTTTTTGTTGATCGGTTTTATCAATAGAGCAAAGAAGCGGAAACATTGTTGTTGAAAGCGCACTTGATATAATATTCGGTAGTGACACAAGCGAAATTATAACTCCACTTAAACCAAATAAAATAATCGCTAAGGTCGAATCTATTCCCGCTTTAAAAAGTAGGTCTACAATTAATAAACTTTGAATGGCAGAAAAAAGCGGAGATATTAAACTTGTAAGTGTAATTGGCAATAGTTCCTTATTAAATAATTTAAAATTTTCTTTTAAATCAAATTGCTCGTATATTTTGGGTTGTTGTTTTTCGCTGTAAAAATAAAGGGCTATTAAAAATAGCGCGCAAATAATTTCTGCAAGTGTTAAACCCAAAAAAACGCCAAATACAGATTTTAAAATTGAGGTTTTAATAAATGCGTAAGAAAAAAACAAGCCAAGCGCAATTTTACCTACTTGCTCAATTATTTGTGACCACGCTGTAAACTTCATATTGCCGTTGCCCTGAAAATATCCCCTTAAAGAAGAGGTGATTGCACATGAAATAACCGCAGGACACAAAATTAAATAGCTTGATGATAAACCACCCTCGCCTTGAAAAAATGATATTTTTTTAGCAAATACAACAAGAAGGACACTTATAAATAGCGAAATTAATGTTGACTCTAAAACACAAATTAAAAGATAGTGTTTTTTTTCGCTACAAGTTTTACATTTTGCAACTAGTTTTGAAAGGGTTGTTGTAACTCCGCCTGTAGATAAAATTAATACAAATACAAAAATAGGAAAAATTAATTGATAATACCCTAGCCCCTCGCTTCCTACAATTTCCAAAAGGGGTACTTTATACAACACTCCTATAATTTTAGTTATAATTCCCGCAATTGTTAAAAAAAGTGCTGATTTTAAAATTTTATTGTTTTTTAATACAGTTTTTTCCATATTTTTAATTTGTGCCAAAAGTGTTTTTTTATTGTAAAACATTAAAGATTTTTTATGTTTTTTAGCACGTGTTTTTTGTGTTATTGTAAGTCACAAGTTTTCCACAAATCAACACTAATTATAAACACTTTATTAGTTACAAATTTATAAAAACATTTCATATATATTATATGAAAAATAATTCGTCACCTGAAGAGATTGCTGCGCTAGCAACTTCAATTTCCATTGCACTTTTCAACAACTTTAATAGAGAAGATATTTATTTAATAAAACAATTAATTTCAAGCATTTGCAGTTTGTTAAATTTAATGGAAGTGCAGTGTATGTCAAATAAAAAAAACGAAGGCAAAAAATAGCCTTCGTTTTAAAGAAAATAATTATGCAATTTTTTATTAATCTTGTGTGTTTTTATCCTCTTCGGGTGCAATAATGTTTTCGTTTTCGTCTTCGTTTTGAGAAATTTCAATTGTTTTATCTTCTGGGTCTTTTACAATAATTCCCATTGAAACTAAAACACCAATAAGCGCTGTTATAACACTTGTAATTGCGACTTCATTAACAACAAAATCAAACGCATTACCAATAGCAACAATTGCACCAATAACTGCAGCACATACGCCCATTACAAACGCATAATTTCTAAACTTTTTCATCTTGCCCCTCCTTAATTTCTTCTTTTTGGTCTTCTATTTTTATTTTTTTAGAATTAGACTTTTTTTTAGTTATACAATTAACTAAATTTTTAATCTCTTCTACCTCATTTTTAATAATTTGCACAATTCCAAGGGTTTTAGTTAAATTTACTATGGTATCTTGATATTTTTTTTCGCGCTTTCTAGAATCATTTAAGACATAAATTAAAAGTGCCAAAAACAAAACCGCCCACAACCCATGTTGAACTGCCAAATTAAATATTTGTTCCCACATAGTTTTACCTGCCTTTTATATTAGGAACACTAACATTATCGTAATTACCTTGACTTATGATGCACAAACTTTCAATTTGGTCATTTAACTCCAATTTATTAAACAAATAATCGTCAAAAAATTTTTTTAATTCTTTAATATTATCCATTTTTAATAAACACTGCCTTCCATTAAATCTATTTTAAGTTTTAAATTGGAAATATTATTATTTTGACTTGTCGAACTAATTTCAAAACCTATTTTTTTGCCTTTAACACGCACCCTATATTTGTTATATATTTTTTCAGGGTCAATGTTAATAATTTGCTCTTCGTCTTCACTAAAAACACGAATTGTGCAAGGATATTGGCTATCAACACTTAATTCTCTAACAAATTTTACATTTTCACCAAACCCTAGGTCAGATAAAGGGCTTGTCCAACTACGATTAGCGACATTATCAAAAATAGTTCCACTATAATCAAGTTCGCCAATTTTATTTGTGTACTCACTATTAAAACAAAATACAAGTTTTTCAATTCTATCAAAATGAATATCACACATAGAACAGATGTCAACACCCCTAATTATTTCAACAGAGTTGTTTTGAACATTAATTTTTATTAGTGCATTATTTATGTAATTACCATTTTCGCAACCAATATTTTTGTCATCTTTAAAATCCATTTTTAAAGCCAAATAATAGTTGCCGTTATAAAAGCAACCAACCGCCTTTTGATTGTCTATACCCATTAAATATTTATCAAGTTTAGTATCAACCTTTTTAGCATCAGCGCCATTAAATACATATATGCCATCCCTGCACAAAAAGTAAATATCATCCATGCAATTGGCGATAGTTTTATCATAAAGCGTGTTACTTGAGAAAAACAAATTTGAAGTTGTAATTGTAGAATTCGCGCTACGAGATATTTTAGTAATACCAAAATCTCTAAAAGCGTAAACATAATTTAAATGAGATACCACTTTATTTATTCTTCCTAAATTATCTTTAAGAGTCAATTCTTTATCATCCACCCCTAAATGCACATACCATGTTGTTAAATCTTCATTAGTTGTATATCTAATAACCGACCTATCACCACCAAAAGTCGCATAAAATTTACCATTGCTTGCACAAAAACTTCTAATGTGCGGATTGGAAGTGTATTCATATGGAGCATTTGCGCCATCCCAAACCTTCATACCATCCATTTCAGAAATACAAATATTATAATCTATATCCTCTATTTTATAATTAAGTTGTTCAGGTTCTTCATTAAACACCATATTGGTAAGTTTAAGTTCAGGATCCGCCGAAAACAATGTTGTATAATAAATATTTGTATCACTAGCCCAAACCATAAGTTTGTCGCGCCTAAGTTCATTATTCCTATCCCAATGTTTAAACTGCCATACTTTTTTAAACTCAATCCCCTCTGGAATAGCCAAAGGCGCCTTTTCATCGAAAAATATTGAATATTCAATATCAACATCCTTCATACCAAAGTTCGAAACAAGCGCGCCATTTTCGTATGAAAAGTTGTAACAACTTACAGCGTATTGCGGTTTTAAAACATTTTCACTTTTTAATGAATCAATGCCTTTACTAAAATCATTAACTTCAACATAAAAAGTTTTTTTTGTAGGTAATTTTGTTTTCATTACAACCACCTTCTTTTTGGCATATATTTTAAACTGCTATTTTGACGAACCTTAATAAGCGCATCAATAAATTTATTTTCAAAAAATGTAGCTGTATCATACATACAGTTAATCAGCGCGTGTTCCGCCGCAACACCTAACGCATACGCTCTAACGCCTACCCTTCCACTAAAGTTTTCAAGTTCATCAGTGTCTCTTACAACTGGGTCAGGAATGTAGTTATACCAAATTTCATACTCACCTTTATTTAGCAAAATACCATTATCAATAATACTAAATTTAACAGGTTTATTATTTTGGGTAATTTTTATAATTTTGTGATATGTCTTTTTTAAAGAAGTAAAAGGAATAACCTCACCATTTGAAGTTATCACTTCTTTAGTAAGCAAAGGGTAATATTCCATCGCTATTCTATTTTGAATGTCGTTAATTATTTTGATATAGGGTGCAAAAAGGGCATATTTTTCATTAGAAATAACACCTCCGTCGGTGTGAGCCAAAACCTCTTTATCCCCAACATATTTAGCCATTAAACTCATAACTTCTAAAACTACCATATTTTAATTTCCTCTCTTATTTTATCTAAACTATCATTTTTAAATTTTTCAATTTGATTATTTTTAATTTTCTCATTATTTTCATCTATATTTTTAATAAGTTTGTCAATAAATTCAACTCTACTTTGGTTTACATAATCTAACATTCTTGCATCAATTTTATCGAATTTAAACACAAGTTCTCGGTGCATAAATGAAGAGTTATACCAAAGCTCAAATCTATGCTTTTCCTTATTTCTAACAAGTAGATAATTTTTATCAATTTTTTTTAAACGTTTTGCAATATTAAATAAATCATTAGTAATTATTTCAAACTTCATATTTCCCTTTATAAAGAAATAGACAAAGGCACATTTTTGATATGCACCTTTGCCTCCTTCTTACTTTAATTTTAAGTTTAATTTTATAAATTTTTTATTTAGCAATACCAAATAGTTTTGCTTGACCGCATGGTTTATCGCACATTAAGTTAGCATATTTCACTAAAGTTGCAGTATAAGTTGCAAAACCTGCGTTTTGTTTTAAAATGTTACCGCTTTCGCCTTCTAACCATTTCCAATCACATAATTCATGTAATGTAAAGTCTTTAGAATTTAATAAATACATAGCACCACTTTCAACAAATTTATCAGCAACAAGCGGAATGTTGTTGTAGCTAATTGCTTTAAATCCACCTTCAAGATTCATAACATCTACGTTTCTTTTATATGTGCTTAGGTGTTCTTGGAAAGCTCTTCTAACTGCGTTTGAGCAAGTAATATAGTCAACAGTTGAGCCATATTCTTCATCTAAAACGTCAATAGCAGTTTGAATTGCAAGTTCAGTTATTTCACCAGTTTCCTTTTTGTAAGGAGTAAGCCAAGCATTTTGGGCTTTATTTAGGCCATAAAGAGATGTTACGTTTTCATCAAATATAGCTTCAATACCTGTAATTTCATTGTCTTTAGAATTTTGAACAGTCATGTAAGAGCCTTCAGTGATTTCTTCGTTTGAAGTACTTAAAGTAACTGTTTTGTTTGCACGGTTAACGTCTACAACTCTAACAGCTGGAAGAATAATAGAACCATCTTGTGCATATACGTCTAAAATTTGACCAATTACGAAATTTCTAGCACTATCAACAGTAATAGTAGCACCTTCAGCGCTTACAACTGTTGCAAGACGGCCAGAACCGTTACCAAACAACATTCTACCAAAGTTGAATTGGCTAGCAGCAATAAGGCTATCCATTTCAGCGTTAAGTAAATTTACAAAAGCACCTGCGTCTTGACTAGAAGCTCTAATTGCTTTATCAGAAATACTAATTCTACCAAATAGATTTTTTAAAGTTTCTCTAAATTGGAAATAATTTTGAGCACCAACTGTAGGAAGAGCGCCATCTTCAGTACCAGCACCAACGCCACCATTTAAACCCACAGGGGCAGCTTTCACGATTGTGTTACCATTAACAAATGCAGAAGATTTTTGTATCATTGCATAGAACGGATTAATTTTTGTGTTTAATTGATTTGAAACAACATCTAAATATACATTTTTAAGTACATTTGATGCACTAGTTAAAGTTACCATAATTTTCTCCTAATTATTTAAAATATCTTTAGCAACCTCTCCAGCAGCCTTTATATTTTCGGGTTTTTGCTTGGGCATTACGCAAAAATTTGAAGACGTGCTTTTTACCATAAGAGGTGCTATATTTTGAGACTGAATCTCATTTAAGTAATTTTCAATAAACTTGTTTCTTATGTCACTATCGGATAAAATAGCCTGCTTAATATCATCCGTTATCTCATTTTTATCATTTTGAGATGAGGTATCATTAGCGCCAGTTCTTTTAGGCATAGCAAGCATATCTTTTATACTCAACTGACCATTTAAAACAGGTTCGTTTATTGCCTCAGGTGATTTGCTTGCATTATCGACTTGCGCCGGTGCAACTGCCTCATTATCTTTAGCAACTTCAAGTTCCTTTAAGCGCTGACATTTTTTTGTAAATTCTTTTTCCAAATTTACATATGCCTTAAAAAGCTCATCAGCATCAGCAAACTTTCCAATTGAAGAGCCGTCGCAAGCAGTGTCAACAACATTTTCATTAGAATTATTTTCTATTAAATTACACTCTGCGTTTATTGGTTGTTCTTCGCTTTTATTCATACTTAAATCTCCTTATAGTTTTTATGAGCTTTGATATGCTCTAATAATTTGTTTTTTGCAATGGTATTTGTTAAATCAAATGATGGCGAAAGAATAAATGCTGTGTGCTCTAAAACATGAGCCTCGTGGTCATCTATTTCTAAAACATCAATTTCTTCGCCATTTAATACAGCAATGTTTTCGTTTCCTGCACGTTGTTTGTTTAATTCTTTTAAATCAACAACATTTTCCCAACTACCAAAATCTAGCATTTCTAAAATTTTTGCTTTTCTATTTTCTGGTAAGTTTCCGTTTTCATCACTTAAAACACCTTTATCAAGTAAAGTCAAAATCATTTCCTGTCTGGTCTGTAAATTATTATGAATTTGCT
>JAZOQJ010000049.1:0-4108 GCA_045655985.1 Clostridia bacterium
TAATATTACATATATAAAAATTTTTTTTCAAGGGTTTTAATTAAATTTTTAAAACTCCGCAATTAAATCGTTGTAAAAAACGACTTTACAAGTTTGATAGTATGGCCAGAACCATATTAAATATATACCACCTGTTAAACCGCAAAATAACATATGTGGCAACAAATTAAACCAAAGTTTTACAAACCTTATTTTATTACCCTTAATTGCCTTACTGCTTGTTTTATATGCGCCCCTTAGGGTTTGCTTTGGAAAATCCGCAACTGACACAAAAAGGACTGAGTGTTTAATGCTTTTAAAAATGTACCAAAGTGACGATAGTGCACTAAATACTGAAAGTAAAACAATAATTGTTTTAAAACTATCCAAAGCCAAAACAGTATTTAAAACCTCTCCAAACGTTTCAATTTCGCCACTTAAAAAGTCAGCCCAAATACCAGAATATATATTTATAAAAATTAAAAATACAATTGCTAATGAAATAATAAAAAACAAACAGCAAATTAAAGTTTTATATAAAAACATTTGACCATATTTCCATACATTATTAAAGGAGGATAAACAGTCTTTAACCTTAGCATCCTCTTTAAAAAGCGCCGTATAAAACATTGCGTTACCTACTATTACAGTACCCATTATAAATACAAAGCCTACAGCTATAATTGTACATAAGGTTGCCTGAAGCCATAAAAAATCTTTTAAAAGCATTAGCGCTAAAACAAATAAAACAGCAACGCCGAGCAAGATAGCAAGCCCTAAAAGGTTTGCTTTTATACATTTTTTATAAGTGCCTTTAAGGGTATCCTTAGCCTCACTCATTATTTTTTTAGGAGTTTTATAAAAAATATCAAATTCATTCATTTTATAAGCCTCTACTATATTTATTACAAATAATTGTAATATTTTTTCACGCAAAAAGCAATTAATTATTGACTTAATTTAACAAAAAAAGTAAAATAACTCTTGTAAAAACCATTAATTAACAACAAATTTAAGTTTTTAGGAGAATTTTTATGCGTGCAATAGTTCAAAGAGTACATAGCGCTAGTGTTACTTGCGACGGAATTTTTAAAGACGAAATAAAAACAGGTTATGTTGTTTTTATAGGCTTTAAAGTAGGCGACGATAAAAATAATATAGAAAAACTTGCAAAAAAAATTTCAAATCTTAGAATTTTTAAGGATGAAGAAGACAGGTTAAATCTTTCTTTAAATGATGTAAATGGCGAAGTTTTGGTAATATCAAACTTTACAATATATGCGGACGCTAAAAGTTGCAACAGGCCTTCTTTATTTAACAGTATGAAACAAGATGAAGCACGTGAATTTTACAATGACTTTTTAGAAAAATTAGAGAGTTTTTTGCCTGGTAAAGTAAAATGCGGTATATTTCACTCTCATATGGAAGTAAGTGCACATAACGACGGACCTTTAAACATTATTTTAGAGTATTAATTAAAAAAACAGCAAAAAAGCTGTTTTTTTTTACAAAATGTTTTGAAAATTACAAGTAATTACATCTTTATACCCTTCTACGTAATACTTTAAAATTTGCAGTTCATACTCACAAGCTTTTTTATCATTTTGTAAGACAAGCATTTTAATTTTTGTTGCTTGCTCTCCTATTTTTTCCATATCTTTATGGTTATACGCAAGGCAAATTACTTTTTCTCGCTTTTTCCAATACTCATCTAAGGTAGTTGAAAGTAAAATGGTTTCCTGAGAATTTATATCTTCTAAATTTTCAATTTTATTTTGAAGCACAGAGATATTTAACAAAATATTATTTAACGTATTACTTACATATATTTCAGAAAAAACTACGGTTAAAGACAACAAAATTGCTACAATTACTACAATCAGCCACCTTTTCATATTAAAATTGCTCCTTTAATACTTTTCCTGTGCTAATAATTTTATATTCCTTATGTTTTTGCTGAATATACATTTTGCCACTTTTATCAATTGTCGCAACAACAATTTCTTTTATATTATTTATTCCTGCTTTTTTGATTTCTTGTATCAAAAAGCAGTCATCTACACTCATTATTTTTAAATTTTCTTTTAAAATTTTACCATCTTCAACCAAAATTACAGGCAATTCATTTTCAGACATATTCAATTTTAAATCACCTATAGTTACTGGTGATTTTTCAATCTTTGGAAGAACGGTAAGTTTGCCATTTGTTTCAACTATTGCATATAAAATATCATCAAATGAAAAATAGTTTTGCTCACGAATCGCCTCAACTAAATCATCAATATTCATATTTAGCATTTTTAAAGCGTTGTAGTCTATTCCTTTAGGGGAAATTACTATAATAGGTTTCCCATTTACAATGGTTCGCGCCCATTTACTTTTCCTACATAACAATGAAATAACAAAATGAATAATTGCAAGTGTAAATAAAGGCACTACACCATGCACTAAAGGCACATTTATTTCTGCCATTGGGATAGTTGCTAAATCTGCAATAATAAGAGTTATAACAAATTCAAACGGCTGCAATTCACCCATTTGCCTTTTGCCCATAATTCTGCATATAAATAGTACTATAATATAAATAATTGCACACCTTAAAACTAAAGTTAACATGAAATTATTTTTCTAATTTTTGTGTGCTTTTATACCTTTTTTATGTTTTATTTTAAATATTTTAATATTTTTTACACCTTTGAAAAATTTTATAATATCTATAACATCAAAAATAATGCAAAGTAAAATAAAAAATATGACACCTATTACACCACTTACAAAAATAGATAAAAATGGAGAAAGAGTATATTTTAAAACCCCGAACAATTCTTGACAAATTATGCTTGAGGGAATATTAAAAATAGTCATCAAAACTAAAGGTTTAAAAACAAGCCCCTTAATTTTTGTTCGCTTTGATATCATATTTAAATTTAAAAGTGAAACGATACTCATGCATGAACCCATGCCGTAAATAAGTGCTTCTACACCAATAATTAAAGGCAAAAACCACACACATAAACATAGCGCCAAAAAGCCCAAAATGTAATTTTTAAATGCTTTAGTTTCCAAATTCATAACATTTAAAATACTAGATGATACAGACGAAATTGATGAAGGTATCATAACCCAAGCCGATTTAACAAGCAGTGCACCACTTTCTAAACTATCAAATAAAAACGAGCCCAATGGTTGCCCAAGTCCCATAAACAAAGGAACAAAACAAAAAGTAATAAATAAAGTTATGCTAATTGAAAGTTTCGTTTGCTCATTAAATTCATCCTTTTTATTTTGCGCTTGCAGTGAAGATAATTCTGGCACAAGTGCTGTTGAATATGACCCTATTAGCGAATTTGGGAAAGTAAGTAGTGGCATTGTCATACCTACTGCAATTCCATATAAAGAAAGTGCAACATCTTCGCGAATTCCCGCAACAAGCAATCTCATAGGCAAAATTATCGACACCAAACTCATTATTAAACTTGAGCAAATTCGAATAAGCGTTATAGGCGTACTAACCCTAAAAACTTCTTTAAGTTCTTTTTGAGGTTTATATAATTTGCCACCTAATTTGTAGTAATAATAAATAGCAATTAGCATTGAAACAATATATGAAATACTAATTGCTAGTCCTGCCCTTGTTGCTCCCTCCATAATATCTTCACTGGATGCCAACAAAATCAAATACAATACAAGCCTGATAAGTTGTTCAAAAAACTCGCCTAAACAATTTTCAAAATGTCGTTTTCTTCCCCACAAAGCCCCTCTAAAACAAGAATAGATTGCCGTTGCAAATAGTCCTGGCAACAATGCAATCATAACTGAATATGAGATATTATTAGTGAGTTTTATTATTAAATTTTTAAAAGCAAATATACATATTGAAACAATCAAACAACAAACCAGCGAAATTACTAATCCACTACTTACAGTTGCACCCTCCCTGTTTTTATCTCCACTTAAAATGTATTTTGAAGATTTGTGAGAAATTGTAACAGGAAGCCCACTCGCAACCAAAGTTGTAAAAACACCGAAAATTGAAAGAGACACACTAAACATTCCAAGCCCTTCAGCACCTAATGCGCGCGATAAAATAATACGCATAAAAAAACCTAGAACTTTAACAATTAAAGAA
>JAZOQJ010000050.1:0-8399 GCA_045655985.1 Clostridia bacterium
ATGCGCCCGAAAATTCAAAGTAAGGTTTTTCAAATTGGCTACCTTTTAAAGTAAACTTATTAAAAATATTTTCTTCTTGAGGAAGGGTGTTAATAAAGTCTAAATTATTTGCTTCTTCATGCATAATTTCTTGTGCATTAACCATTTCAATAGCGCCAAAAGGGCAGGCTTTAGCGCAGTTACCACAACCTGTACAATCGTGTGGGTATACCTGTATTTTATATTCTAGTTTAGTATCAGGTTTTAAACTGCCGACTGTTTTTAATGTAATAGTTTCAAAACTTTTTGGCGCTTTTTTAAGTGTTGCCGCTTTTAAAGTTTTTGGTCTTATTGCAGCATGTGGGCACACAAAAGAACATTGATTGCACTGCATGCATTTTTCTTTAATCCACCTTGGTAAAAATTCGGCAATTGCTCTTTTTTCTAGCCTTGCAGTGTTTGTTTCTTGACTTCCGTCAACACTCATTTTTGATACTGGTAAATCATTGCCGTTTTTAAGTAAGATAGGCTTAATATACTCTTCATAATATTTATTATTGCTAACATTTGGTGACTTAGTGCTTAAGTTTTTCCAAGTAGGGTCAATAGCAACCTCAATTATTTCATTACACGTATTATCAATTGCAAGTAAATTGCTATTTACAACATCTTCGCCTTTAGAAATATAAGTTTTTTGGGTTGCTTCTTTAATTTTTTGAAGAGCTAAATCAAAAGGTATGACTTCAGAGAGTTTGAAGAATGCTGTTTGCATTATTGTGTTTATTTTTCCACGTAAATTAAACTTTCGTGCAATAGAAAAAGCGTCAATTAAATATAGTTTAGCGTTTTTGTTTGCTAGTGTTTGCTTAAAACTGTTTGGTAAATTATCTATAAGGTCGTCAAGAGAACAAGTAGGGGCACATAGTAAAACAGTACCATTTTCCTTTAAACTTTTAAGTGTTTCAAATTTGTCAATAAAACTAAAGTTGTGTATAGCAATAAAATCTGCATTACTAATTAAATAAGGTGCTTTAATTTTATCTTCACCAAACCTTAAGTGTGAGCAGGTAATAGAACCAGCTTTTTTACTGTCATATTCAAAATACGCCTGAGTTTGAAGTGAAGTATTTTCACCAATTATTTTAATGCTGTTTTTATTTGCGCTAACTGTTCCATCGCTACCTAAACCATAAAATAAACATTCTTTAAAATTGGTTTTTAAATTAATATTTTGAATAGGTAAACTACTATTAGTAACATCGTCATTAATACCAACCGTAAAATGTGTTTTTGGCTTTTTTGATTTTAAATTATCAAAAACCGCTTTTACCATAGAAGGAGAAAAGTCTTTACCACCTAAACCATATCTTCCGCCAATTACTTCAATTTTTTTATTTTGTTCTATTAAACTTGCAACTACATCTAAATATAAAGGCTCGGCAACACTGCCTGATTCTTTAGTTTTATCAAGTACTGCAATTTTTTTAACTGATTTTGGTAATGCTTCACAAAACAGTTTTGAAGAAAATGGTCTATACATCCTTACTTTTAAAAGGCCAATACTATCGTCATTTAAATTTTTAAGAGTAGTTTCAATGGTGTCGCAACTAGACCCCATGCAAACAATTACATATTTGGCATTATTTGAGCCTATATATTCGTATGGGGAGTATGCTCGACCGGTTAAATTTTGTATTTCTAAAAAAGTGTCTTGTAATAAATTAGGTATTTCATTATAAAGATTATTTGCAGCCTCTCGGTTTTGGAAAAAAATGTCTGGGTTTTGAGCCGTTCCGCGTTGAATAGGAGAGGTATTCGATAAACTCCTCGCTCTAAATTTTTCTAGGCTTTTATAAGGGTATATGCTTTTTAAAAGGTTATCATCAATAGTCTCAACCTCATTTATTTCATGACTAGTTCTAAAGCCATCAAAAAAATGTAAAAAAGGAACACTGCTTTTTAAAGATGCAATATGTGAGGCAACGGCCATGTCATAACACTCTTGAGGGTTTGAAGAACACAAAAATGCAAAGCCTGTATTTCGGCAAGAATAAATATCACTATGGTCACCAAAAATAGAAAGTGCGTGAGAGGCAACACTTCTAGCGGACACATGAAAAACTGTTGGAAGCAATTCACCCGCAATTTTGTGCATGTTAGGTATCATTAAAAGTAGTCCTTGTGAGCAAGTAAATGTTGTGGTAAGCTCTCCCGCCATAACGCTTCCGTGTAGCGAGCCAGAAGCCCCACCTTCACTTTGTAGTTCTATTGTTTTAACGCTGTGGTCAAATATGTTTTTTTCGCCTTTTAATGAAAGGTTATCAATATTTTCCGCCATAGGTGAACTTGGAGTTATTGGATAAATTATTGCAAGTTCACTTAGTTTATAAGCGGCAAGGGACGCTGCTGTATTACCATCAATAATTTTTTTCATTTTTACATTCTCCTAAATTATTTATACTTTACCAGTATAAGATAATTATATTAAACTTAGCAAACTAAAAATAAAAATATTTATTAACTTTTAGTTTTTTTGTAGAATAATTATATTTTTTTTGATATACTTAAATAAGAAAGTTCAAATTTTATGTAAAAAAGGAAAAGACTATGAAAAAATTTTTAATTACAATTCAGTATCGGGGCGAAAATTACGCAGGGTTTCAAAAGCAACCCACCGAAAAAACAATTCAGGGGGAACTGGAAAAAGCCCTAAAAGAAGTTTTTAAAAAGGATGTAGAAATTTTTGCAAGTGGTAGAACGGACGCTGGCGTTCATGCAATTAGCCAAACCGCTCACTTTGAAGTAGATACTACAATACCCGCCATAAGCATACCATTTGCAGTAAACATTATTTTGCCAGACGATATAAAAGTGCTTTCGTGCAAAGAAGTAGATAGCAATTTCCACGCAAGGTTTAATGTTAGGAAAAAAACTTACGAATATAAAATGTATGTTAGTGAGCATATTATGCCACTGTTTGATACCAACCACTATCAACTTAAAAAACAGCCGGATTTTAACAAAATGAAAGAAGCCGCTAAAGTGCTACTTGGCAAGCATAATTTTAAATCATTTGCGTCATCAGGTAATCAAACCAAAGATTTTGAAAGGCATATTTACGATATAAAAATCTCGCAAAAGGAAAGAATTTTAACCATAGAAGTTAGCGGAAATGGCTTTTTATATAATATGGTGCGAATTATTGTAGGAACGCTTTTAGAAGTGGGTTATAATAGAAAAACTATACAAGACGTTAAAAAGGCCCTAGAAGCAGAAGATAGAAGGCTAGCTGGCTTCTTAGTACCCGCAAAAGCACTATACTTAAAAGAGGTTAAATATTAAAAACAAAGGTGATTTTATGGAAAAATTAAAACGAGAAGATGGCACATATAATCATTGTTCACATTGTAAAATACATAAAAACTGTTGTTGCGATTTTGATGATGGAATAGATAATATTGTTACTACAATAGGCGAAAAAGAAGAGATAGTTAAAAGGCTAGGTGGTAGTGCAAACAAACATTTTAAGGCGATAAATAAAGAGGCTTATAACATAATTAGTCAAAACTCCATTTGTCCATTTTATAATAAGGGTTGTACTATTTACGATATCCGTCCTAGTGATTGTAGATTATTTCCTTATGATTTAAAGGAAATAGACGGTAAATATTACTTAATTCAATACGATTTACCTTGTGGAAGCAAACATGTTAATGAAAATGTAGATGAAGTTATTCAAGTGTTGTGTACAATAATTACAACCTATACAGATAAGAAAATTGAAGAAAGAGTAAATAAATTAAGATACAAAATTATTAAGGAAATTAAAAGTTTAAAGAAGTAAATTAGTAAAATAAAAGGTTTTAAGGTGGCGGCATTTTTAAAGCCTTTTTTGTTTTTAAGATAGTAAATGGTTGACTTTTTTTTATGAGTTTATTACAATATACAATGTATAGGTGAAGTAATGATTATTTTAGGAATAGACCCAGGCCTTGCAATAGTCGGGTATGGGGTAATTGAAAAAGATAAATTTGGAATTAAGGTTATAGATTATGGCGTTATAAATACACCTAAGGAAGAGACGCTTCCAAATAGGCTAAAAATGATATATGATGGCATGAACTATTTAATTGAAAAGTATAAGCCAGATTGTGTTGCCTTAGAAGAACTATTTTTTCAAAACAATGCAAAAACAGCCATTAGTGTGGCGCAAGCAAGAGGTGTTATAGTATTAAGCGCTATGGAAAAGGTTGGCAAACTTTACGAATATACTCCGCTTCAAATTAAGCAAGCCTTAACAGGTATAGGTAGAGCCGAAAAGCAACAAGTGCAATACATGGTCAAGTGCATATTAAATTTAAAAAGTGTACCTAAGCCAGATGATGCGGCAGATGCACTAGCAGTTGCAATAACTCATAGCCAATCTAATCAACTACTAGGCTCGTTTGATATTAAGTAGGGTATTGATTTTGTTTAAGTTCCAAAAATAAGGAAGATATAGGTAAGAAGATAAAAGGGTATTTAATAAGAGGAAAGAATAGGTATGATTAGTTATATAAAAGGTAAACTTATAGATAAACAGGAAAACCTAATTATAGTAGAATGCAACAACATAGGTTATAACATTTTTGCAAGCAATACTACTGTTGCGAATATTGGCAATGTAGGAGCCAATATAGAAGTATATACCTATATGGTAGTACGTGAAGACGAAATAAGTTTATACGGCTTTTGGAATATAGCAGAAAGAGATATGTTTAAAAATTTACTAACCGTATCAGGTATAGGTCCTAAGGGTGCGTTACAAGTACTATCGGGTATTACTTTAGAAGACTTATCCAACGCAATATTTGTGGGAGATGCTAATTTAATCGGTAAATGCAAAGGTATTGGTAAAAAGACTGCGGAAAAGATAGTGATAGAACTTAGGGGAAAAGTAAATACATTCTCAGTACCGTTAATGAACAAAACACAAGACATAGGTCAAATGGGTATGTTTGATATACCAGTAGATGACGCAGTTGAAGCGTTAATTACACTAGGGCTTCAAAGGGCAGAAGCAGTTAAACTAGTAAGAAAGGTTGCATCCCCAATGGATACCGCGGAAGATATTATTCAAAAAGTACTTAAATCTAGAACATAATTCAAGGTGGCGGAACATTTATGCTTTACCACTTGGATTATTACAAATAAAGTTTGCATACTTTACCAAAGTAGCAGTAAAAATAAGTTTAAGGAAGATATTTATGAATGAATTTGTATCGTCTACAATAAACGAAAGCGAAGAAGAGATTGAAAATAAACTTCGTCCCACTAAAATGGATGATTATGTGGGGCAGGAGAAAGTAAAGGCACTTCTTGACGTTTATATTAAAGCGACTCTTAATAGAAATGAAGCACTTGACCATGTGCTTTTATATGGTCCACCGGGACTTGGTAAAACCACACTTTCACACATTATAGCAAACGAACTTGGCGTGCAAATGAAAGTGACCTCAGGTCCTGCAATAGAAAGTGCGGCAGACCTTGCTTCTATTTTAACTAACCTTAATAAAAACGATGTATTGTTTATAGATGAAATACATAGGCTAAATAGGTCGGTTGAAGAAATACTTTATCCTGCTATGGAAGACTATGCACTGGATTTTATAGTAGGTAAAGGTCCAAGTGCAAGGGCAATGAGGCTTAAAATACAACCTTTTACATTAATAGGCGCAACTACCAAGGCAGGAAGTTTGTCTGCCCCTTTAAGAGACAGATTTGGGGTTATTGGCAGGCTTGAAGAATATTCTACTAAAGACCTTGTTAAAATTGTAACGCGTTCTGCTAACATATTCGGCGTTCCTATTGATGATGATGCGGCGGTAGAACTTGCTTGCCGAAGCCGTGGCACACCTCGTATTGCAAATAGGCTCTTAAAAAGGGTAAGAGACTTTGCGGAAGTTAGAAACAGCCCAAATATAACTCGTGAAATAACAAGATATGCTTTAGATATGATGGAAGTTGATGAACTTGGCCTTGATTACACCGACAGAAAAATTATTCTTACTATGATAGATAAATTTAAAGGAAAACCTGTGGGGCTTGATACACTCGCGGCATCAACTGGCGAAGAGGCTAATACTATTGAAGATGTTTACGAGCCATATCTTTTACAAATTGGCTTTATTGCAAGAACGCCAAGGGGAAGAATTTGCTTAGATAGGGCATATGAGCATTTTAATAGGGAAATGCCAGATAGTATTAAAGAGCAAATAAAAGATTATGTTAAAACAAACATAAATGACTAAATAATAAAGGCATAGGTGTTTACATTATGGAAATTACTAAAACAAAAGAAATGGTTTCAATACTTAAAAAATTAATATTTGATAATGAACAAATGTTAAGGCAGTATATTTTTAATTATAGTGCTAGAGATTTATCTTTAGAAAATGAATTCAGGCACATGGCTTATATTGAATCAAATATTGCTTTTTATAGAGATGCTTTAATTAGCATAATTTATCATGGTTTTAATAATAAAGAAGTAAAATCGTGGTTAAATAAATTAAATATTAATAAAGGGACAAATATTGTTGGCACTTCAAAAGAAGTAAAACATTTTAACAAGGCATTTGGTCAACTTGATTTTAAAAGTATGTATGTTTTTTATTATTTACAAAACGCACTAATTAAAACTATTGAAAATCATAAGACGATATCTATTGATTTTTATGAAGATTTTGTATCGCTAGTAAAAAAGCCTAATATAAATGATATAAAACTATCACTTACTCGTGATTATGAGTATGTAAGGATGAAAGAAAAACTTACTGAAACAGATTTATTGATTTTAGAGCAATTTGTTGAGGAAAACTTAATTGACCCTTCAATAGAGGTACAGGATTTTGTAGCGGATAGAGTTTTTGTGGGTTATACTCAAACTGGTGTTCCATTATATGCTAAAAACACCTATTCTAGGAAAAAATTTGTTGGAAATAGCAGTGAAAGATATTTTGGAAAAACATATGGTATTAATGAAGACAACTCGCCTAAAGAGTATTTAGAACCTAAAGGATATGAGGACTTACCTTACGAAACTGAAAAAGATATGTAAATTATCTCTTTAATAATTGAAAAGAGTAAAAATATGTGATATAATCATAATAATTTTTGTAAATAAGGAAATTATTATGATTTTTTTTGATAATGCATCTACAACAAAGGTGTTGCCAGAAGTAAGCGCGGAATTAGTTAAATTTAACGAAGAATTGTATTTTAATCCTTCAAGCTTATATAATGAAGGTGTTACCCTTTCAAATGAGTTAAAACAAGCAAAACTTAAACTTTGTGAATTTTTGGGTGGGAAAAATGGTGATGTTATATTTACTAGCGGTGCAACCGAAAGTAATAATCTTGCAATTTTAGGTGCTATTACAGGTAATAAAAATGCAGAATATATATTTTCTGAGGGCGAACACCCTAGTGTTTATAATGTGGCTCAAAATTTAAAACAAAAAGGTTTTAAAGTTTATTTTGTTGGTTTAAATAGTAACGGCACTGTAAATACAGAAAAACTTTATAGCTTAATCAACCAAAATACTTATTTTGTAAGTTTAATTCATGTTAGCAATGAAAATGGCGCAATAAATGATATAAAAAAAATTGTAGATAATGTTAAAAAAATTAATGATAAAGTACTATTTCACATAGATGGTACTCAGGCTTTTTGTAAAGTACCTGTAAATGTAAAAGAACTAGGTGTAAATTTTTATACAATCTCGGCTCATAAATTCCATGGGCCAAAGGGTGTTGGCGCTTTATGGTATAACATACCAAACTTAAAACCAATTGTTTTTGGTGGTGGGCAACAAAATGCTTTAAGAAGTGGTACTGAAAATGTTGCAGGGATTATGGGTTTATTAAAAGCTGCAGAAACTGGTTTAAATGGACTAGTTGATAATAATAAAAAAGTAACACAAATAAGGGAGTATATTAAAAATTTTATCACTACTTATTTTGATAAAGCGGTTATTCATGAAAGTGAAGGGAATTCGCCATACATTTTAAGCGGGTCTTTTAAAGGCGTGAGGGGAGAAGTTTTGCTTCATATGTTAGAAACTAAAGGTATTCTAATATCTACAGGCAGTGCTTGTTCAAGTAAAAAGCAAGGCAATAGGATATTAGAAAGCATGGGCAAAAATAAGGATGAAATTTTAGGAAATATTAGGATAAGTTTTTCAAAATTTTCAAGCCTTAATGAAGCTCAAGAATTTTGTAATGAATTAAAAGAAGAATTAAATAAATTTTATAACGCAAATTGCGGTTAAAGGAAAAAATTATGGAACAAAAGAAAGTTATTGTTTTAAAATATTCTGAAATACATTTAAAAGGCGGAAATAGGCGTTTTTTTGAAAAAGTGCTACTTAAAAATTTAA
>JAZOQJ010000051.1:0-2889 GCA_045655985.1 Clostridia bacterium
CTTGAACAAAAAATAGAAAATAAACAGCAAACGTCCAATGAACTTGAGGTAAACGTAGGTAAACTTATTCAGGATGTTGGTAAATTAACAGATAAAGATGAACTTTTAGACAAAGCGCAAAACAGTGGAATGGTAAATGTCGAGGAAGAAATTGAAATTACCTTAAACGAAAAGCAAAAAGTATTAAAATACAATAGCAAAACTAATTTGTTTGACCAAATTTGTAATTTTATATCAAGCATTTTTGGAGGATAAATTTGTCTTTAAATACTTTATACTCTCAAACTAAATTACAAAAGAGACTACTAGCATTATTTATGCTGGTAGTCTTTATTTTTACAATGCTTTTAATAAGGCTTGTTGTTTTGCAAGTTATAAGTAGTGAAAAATTACAACACAAAGCAGAGGAGCAGTGGACGCGCAATTTACCAATAGGGGCAATAAGAGGCACTATTTATGATAGAACAGGAAAAGTTTTGGCAGTAAGTTATACAGCTTTTAACGTTTATGTGAGGCCAAATTCTGTTAAAGACCCTCAAAAAGTTGCCAATGCCTTAGCAGGAATTTTAGATATTGATAAAAACATTGTTTTAAAAAAAGCACAAAATAATAATGTTAGCGAATGGCTTATTAAAATGAGTGTTGAAGAAGACAAGGTAAACAAAATTCGAGCACTTAAATTAGACGGCGTTTATTGTAGCGAAACTACTAAACGATATTATCCGTATGGCGATTTACTTACTCAAGTTTTAGGATATTGTAGTATTGATAACGCAGGGCAATCTGGCTTAGAACTTTACTATAACAAATATTTAAAAGGTGTAGATGGCTCCTATAGCGTAGAAACAAATATTATTGGTAAGGAACTTGATAATACTATTAATAGATATTTAGATGCTATTGATGGTTGCAGTTTATCGCTTACAATTGATGTTGAAATTCAGCAGTTTGTAGAAAATGCTTTAAAAGCGCTAGTGGGCGTTGAAAACCCCGATAGTGCAACCATGATTGTTATGGACCCTAATACCAGTGAAATTTTAGCAATGAGTAGTAAACCTTCATTTGATTTAAATAGTGTGCCTCGAGATGATATTTCTTATCTTAACTTAGCAACTAAAAATTTAAGTATTGTTGATGTATACGAACCAGGCTCTACTTTTAAAGTATTAACCACTTGTATGGCTTTGGAACAAGGGCTTACAACGCCTTCTGAAAGATTTTATGACCCAGGTTATAGAATTGTTTCGGGCGAAAAAATTAAGTGTTGGCGCTTAACGGGGCATGGTTCACAAACAATGTCTCAAGGATTATGTAATTCATGTAATAGTGTTTTTGTCGATTTGGCTTTAAGGCTGGGCACTGATAAGTTTTATGAATATTTAGAAAAATTTGGATTTGGCAATAAAACAAATATTGATTTTGCAGGTGAAAGTTCAGGCATTTTAATGGATAAGGATGCAGTTAAAAATGTTGACCTTGCACGTATGGGCTTTGGTCAAGCGGTTGCAGTAACACCTATTCAGCAAATAAATGCAATTTGTAGCGTATTAAATGGTGGCACATTGTATAGGCCATACTTTGTTAGTAAAATTTCAAATAATTATAACAATAATATTTTATCAATTGAGCCTCAGGCTATACGGCGAGTTATTTCTAATGAAACTAGCACTATTATTAAAGATATGATGGAGCAAGTTATAAAACAATATACTGGTATTAATTCATTTATTGATGGATATAGGGTGTCTGGAAAAACTGGCACAACCCAAAAATATAGTGATGGAAAAATTAGTGGCGAGTACATTGCATCTTTTGTCGGGGCATTTCCTGCAAATGACCCAAAGTATGTAATTTTAGTGCTTGCTGATAATCCTAAAGGCTCGTCATATTATGGCAGTGTTGTAGCAACACCTTATGCTAAAATGGTGTTTGAGGATATTATAAAATATAAAAATATTGAGCCTTACGAACAACTTCAGGCTAGCACAAACTCAATTTTAATGCCAAATATAGAAGGTATGTCAATAGCAAAAGCTACAGCGCTTTTAACTAGTCTTAACCTTCAGTTTGAAATTGAAGGCGAAGGCGCGGTTGTAAAAACTCAATACCCAAGTGCCGATACTTTAATTTATAGTAGGTATATGTGCGTATTAAAAACTTAAAATAAAAAACATGGGATAACCCATGTTTTTTATTAAGTGCCAGAAGGCAATGTGCCTGAACCGTATGCAGTAGTCCATTCAGTTGGAGCAGTAGTCCAAACTTCACTAGCAGCACCGTTGGCAAATTGAATAGCTTCTACTTGAACAGCAATAGTAAAAGTTTTATTTGCATCTACATTAGTAAGTTCCTTTGGAACAGTAATTGCAGAGACAAACGCAGCAGTGTCATTTGCACTTAAAACGCCATTATAATAATAGTACTCATCACTTTCGTTATAAGTCCATTGAGCAGTGTTAACTGTAGCAGTTACGTTTTGCGAAGCACCTTCAGCATTAGTAATAGTAAGTTTACCCCTTACAACTGAGTCAGAGTTGTTTTCTGGCATTGTTATACCAATTTCTTGAGTATAAGTTGTGCCTGGGTAAGCGTTACCACTAAATGTCAATGCCGATACGCTTGCTCCGCCTTGAGTAATGTTAATGTTCACTGGGTCGCCTAAAGTGATATCGCCTGTAGCATTAGCGCTAGAAGCAAAGAATGCTGCTGTAATACCAAAAATCAATGATAAACCTAAAAGAATAGATAATGCAATAATCGCTGCTGTTTTTCCTTTCCTTTTTCTTGCACGTTGATTTCTAGCTTCTTGAGACCTTGTGGTTACTCCGTTAGAATTGATTTCTCTTTTTTGTGCCATTTGCTTTTTTACTCCTTTTATTTTTTTTGTTG
>JAZOQJ010000052.1:0-4917 GCA_045655985.1 Clostridia bacterium
ATAAAAACAAGCAAACTTGTTGAGCCGGCAGAGATGAACGGAAGTGGCACGCCGGTTGGGGGCATGGAACCCGTAACCACCGCAATATTAATTAATACTTGAATTATAATTACTGATGTAATTCCAGTAGCAAGATAAGAACCAAACCTATCTGGCGCATTTTTCGCAATTTTTATTCCATGATAAAATATAGCTGAAAAAAGTGCTACAATTAAAATAGTGCCTACAAGACCAAACTCTTCACCAATAATTGAAAATATAAAGTCGCTTTCTGCAAATGGTAAAAATAAATATTTTTGCCTTGAATTAAATAGCCCTACACCAAAAAGCCCACCCTCTGCTAAACTATAAAACGATTGAATAAGTTGATAGCCATCACCTTTAACATCATTCCACGGATTTAAAAACGCCATTAAACGACTTAACCTATAAGGTTCAATCAAAATAAGCACAACACCCAAAATTATTGCAGGTATTAAAAATAAACACAAATATTTAATTTTCAACCCACCAACGAAAAGCATGATGAGCATGGTTATTGCCACAACCATAGTTATTGACATATTTGGCTCAATAATAATAAGCGCACAAATTAAAATACCTGCCAAAACAACAGGCGCAAACGACTTAAGTTTATTTGCCTTTTCATAATTTTGGGAAAGAACAGACGCACTAAAAATAACAAAAGCGAATTTTGCAATTTCGCTTGGCTGAATAGTTATACCAAATAATCCAATCCAGCGTTTAGCACCATAATTTTCGACACCTAAAAATGGAACAAAAACAAGCGCTAACAAAATTATTGAAATTATTAAAATGGGCAATTTATACTTTTGCAATTTATGATAATCAAAGTTAGCAAAAAATATCAACCCGCAAATGCCTAAAATAACACCAAAAATTTGTTTTGTTAAAAAATAAAATTTATTGTTGTATAAAATTTCAGCAGAATACATGCTTGCCGAATATACAAAAACCACACCAATTAAACACAACACAAAAACAAAAAACACAAGCGTAAAATTATAATTTTTTACGCTTTTTATATTAAACTTTTTTAATAGGGTATTATTCGTTTTCATAATTGAGACACACTATCATTAACAATGTAAACTCTTTGTATTTACTAAGAATACAAATCTTCTACAGTGCTTTTTAAATACTCTTTAAAGTATATACCTCTTTCTTCAAAAGAATTAAAACTATCAAAACTAGCACTTGCAGGAGAAAACAATATTGCATTTTTATTAAAGTTTCTTTGAGCCACACTATCATTAACAATACTTAAAGCCTTACAACAACTTACAGAATTAAAAATTGCTTCATTAATATTTTCACATATTATATAAGGCTTATTAAATTTATTTAAACTTTCAGCAATATCATTTTTAACCTGACCAAAAACAAAAACATTTTTTACATTTTGAGGTATCTTTTTTGCTAAATTATCATAGTTTAAATTTTTATTTGAACCGCCCAAAAGCAAAATTATATTATATTTTTTTAAAGCACTTATAGCACATAAAGTACTTTCAATGCTTGTCGATTTACTATCATTAATACAGATAGTATTTTCAAATTCATAAAACTTTTCAATGCGGTGTTCTATACCATAAAAGTTATTTAAAACATCTTTAATATCTTTATTTTTTACATTTAAAAGTTTCGCACACAATATGCTTGCAAGTACGTTAGATAAGTTATGTTCGCCCAAAATTTTCACATCTTTTAAAGTGCAAATTTCTTCGGCGTTTTCAATATTTAAAACAATTTTATCATTTTTAACATATATTCCAAAACACTCTTTTCTAGTACTAAAAAACAAAACTTTACTTTTTAAATTGTTTAGATTTAATTTAATTATATTTTTATCGTCGGCATTTAAAATTAATATGTCATTTTTTTTAGAGTTTTTATATATATTTTGTTTAGCCTTTACATACTCATTAAAATTAAAATGCCAATTTAAGTGATTAGGGGAAATATTTGTAATAATACTTATTTTAAAATTTAGTTTATTAATATACTCTAACTGAAAGCTACTCATTTCAATAGCCTTTATGTTATAATTTTGGCTTAAAGTATCGCAAAGAGGTATACCAATATTTCCGCAGGCAATGCTATTGTATTTAGTGTTTAAAAATTTATCAATAAAGGTTGTTGTAGTTGTTTTTCCGTTAGAACCTGTTACTCCAATAAAAAATGATTTATCGAAAAACGAGGCAAGTTCTACTTCAGTTATTATTTTTATACCTAAAAATTTGGCAATAGAAATTATATTATGGTTTGGTTTTACCCCAGGCGATACAACTATATAATTAATTTTTTTTAGTGAATTTTCGGTTTGATATTCTAAAACTTCAACGTGAGGAAAACGGTTTAAAATTTCAAGCAGTTTTAAATTATTGTCGTCATAAACATACACTTTTGCCTTGTTTTTAATTAAAAACTCTATCGAACTTATCCCGCTTTTGCCTAGTCCAAACACTAAAAATTTTTTATTTTTTAAAAACATTTACTTTTTACAAAAATATGCTTGTTAGCAATATTCCTAAAACTCCTATAACAATACTTACAATTATATATATGCTGACAATTTTTGATTCATGCATACCTTTAAGTTGTAAATGATGATGATATGGAGCCATTTTAAAAATTCGCTTTTTTGTGAGTTTAAAATACAAAACTTGCACAATAACTGATACGCTAGACGCTACAAAACACGCACCTAAAATAGGAATAAGCAACACTTGTCCACAAGCTATTGCCATAAATCCAAACAACCCACCCAACGCCAAGGAGCCTGTGTCGCCCATAAATATTAACGCTGGAAAGGAATTATGAAGCAAATATGCAAGAAGAGCACCACTTGCCGACCCGCCCACTATTAACAAATTTTTCCACTCTTCAATATAAATAAAATTTATCCCAACTTTTGTTCCGTTTAAAATAAACAAAAATAACGTAATACTAAAAGAAACAATATATACAAAACTTATACCACCCGCAAGTCCATCAAGCCCGTCAGTTAAATTAATGCTATTTGTTATTGCTATTAAAACTAAAATCATTAGCGGAATATATGCCCAACCTAAATTGATTGTTTGAGCGCAAAAAGGTAAAAAAATGTTTTTAGGTACAATATCACTTATATAACAAAAAACACAAAGTAAAATAGCAACCGAAAATTGACCAATAACTTTTTGATAAGCCCTTAGTCCTAAATTACGTTTACATTTTATTTTAATAAAATCATCTAAAAAGCCAATCGCGCCAAAAGCGAGCATACTTGTTAAAGACAACAACGCTAAACTACTATTTTTATTTAATAAACAAATAGAAGCAATAAAAATTGCAACTATAAATATAAGCCCGCCCATTGTTGGAGTCCCTTGTTTTTGTTTATGATTTTCAACATATTCGTAAATATTTTGTTTAAATTTTAATCTTTTTAATAATTTTATAAACAAAGGACTTATTAATACGCCAATTATAAACGCCACTAAAACTGCACTTAAAAACTTTTCCATACACTTATTTTATGCTTTAGTTTTTAAGTTATTACGACCAAATTTTTACAATAAAAAATAGGGCTTTTAAACCCTATTAATTATTATTTATTATAACTGCGCTTTCATTTAAAAAATCTTCTTCGCCAGTACCAAAAATAATATTATTTAATGTTGTTCCATAACTATTAAATGACAATATAATTCCGCGCGTTTTTAAGTTTGGTCCATTACTACTTGATAAAATAATTATTGCACTATTATTTACATAACTTAATTTTTGTAAATTTAAGTTTTTATTGTTTAAATACTTTTGTGAGTTTTCATCAACCGCTTCAAATTCACCATTTTTTAAACCTATTCTTACAAAAGTATTATTGGCAATAATCACTCCTGAATTTTGTTCACTATTAAATGAAAAATTTATTGCACTAATATAATTTTGTTTGCCTTCTTTATCTATAAAAAGTGTATTTTCGCCAATATCCATAAACACGTTTTCATAAACACTTGTATTAAGAGTAGAGGTTGTTGTATTTACGGCACAAATTTTTATATTTTTAAATTTATTTTTAATAACACTTAAATTTTTCGCGTTATCCATACTGATTGCGTAAGAGTAATTTTCAAACGAACAATTTTTAACATATAAACCTTTTGTGTCATTTGCATCAATTGCATAAACAATATTATTACCATAAGGATTTATATAAGTAAAAGCTCCGTTAGTGATACCATATCTCAATTTGAAATTGATATTGTAAAACTCTACTTTTTCTAGTTCTATTTTATTTTTATTTTCGGCGTTGTCAACACCTACTATAAAGTTTCCTTCAAAATTTGTTTTATCTTTTTCACCAATAAAAATTAAAGATTTATTAACTATAATATCTTTATAATTATCATCTTTTATTAAATAATTTCCTGCTTTTAAAAAAATTATATCGCCATCTTTAGCACCACTTATAATTTGTTTAAAATCATCTTGAGGCGTAAGAATAAAATGCGGAATATAAACAGTAAACGAAGTTCTGTTTCCGTCAACATTTATAACAACAGTTTTTTCACCACTTGTTGACATATCAACTTCGTTTTCTATATGCTCTGGTTTTACTTTAATTTTTTTTAATGTACCATCAGCATTTATCCCTTTTACCTTTATACCATCTAAATTAATTTTGTCATTTTTATTGTACACACTCATTTTCGGTGGCTCTTCAACATATATACCAACAACACCACTCATACATCCTGTAAGACATAAACAGTTGATAACTAAAATTAAACTAAAAAAAAGAAGAAATATTTTGCGTTTCATACATTAGTTATTTGTGAAATACAAAAATATATTCTTCTTTTAATTTATTATTTACTTTTTTCTAAACTTTCAATTTTATTATACCCTATT
>JAZOQJ010000053.1:0-2210 GCA_045655985.1 Clostridia bacterium
AAAAAGGAGAAATTATTATGAATTATAAAATTAGTTATCCAACAAGTCTTTCGGAAATAAATATTGATAACGATAACATCGATGTCTGTGTATCTTGTGAAAATGGAGATGAATTCACGTTTGTTGTGGCAACAATTAGCAATCTTGAACACTTATTAGAAAATGGAATACTTGATCCATCTATAAAACCGCTTATCGTTGACAAATTAACTCAAACCAACATTGAAAATATTGTAAAGCTAACAATGCAAGATACAAAACTGTCTTCTTTTTATGGTAAAGATTAAAAAGGCACCCGAGTTTGTGAGAGGTTTGAGTACGCGAGAAAAGGCACCCGTTTGGCACCCAAAGTTCAAAATGGCACCCAACGGGTGATAAACTCTGACAAATTTGTTGAAAGGTGCGAATTTTACACACTTTATGAAACTTTAATTGCTTTTACAAAAAGTGGTGTGAAATACAAAAGTTAGAGTGGTTCGACTCACTAACCTTCGGAACCATTAGTTCGGGTTCGAATCCTGATAGGCACACCAAATAATTAAAAGTTGCATTGAATTTAGGTATGAGAGGAAATTTTTATGGCTATATTTTGTACTATATATTATGTATGTAGTTATATTCAAAGGGTTCCGCAAGCTATTAAGCTTTTAAAAACCAAATCTAGTAATGACTATTCGTTGTGGCAAGTTTTTTTAAGTATTTTTGGTTTAATTTGTTGGTCGATTTATATTTTTACCTCAAAGCAAGCAATGATTGTGTATATTGGAACAGTTATAGATTTAGTTCTTGAACTTTTTGTAGTTGTTTTAATTGTTATTTATTATGACTTTAAACAAAAAGTAAAAATTGAAAATAAATTAAAAAAGGATTAGGTAAATACCTAGTCCTTTTTCTTTAAAGATTTTTTTATTTGTTTGATAACTTCTTTATTATTAATGATGTTATTTGTATATTCTTTATAATCAGCATTAGGGCAAGTTCCCATAAACTGATACAAATTTTCTAAAGCATCTGGCTTTCTTACTTCATCTATTTTTTGTTTAAATTCTTCAAGTTTTTTTGGATTAGATGCAAAAATATTAATAATAGTATGAAGGTTTTTATTGTTTTGAAGATTTAATGAACAACCTTTATTTAATACATACTCTTTATTGTGAATTTCTTGCAAAGGTAATTTATTAACAATAATATTTGGTAGACGCTTATTTAAGCATTCAGTAGTAGTGAGTCCCCCGCCTTTGCATACGGCAAGGTCGCTTGCACTATAAAGTTCATCCATATTGGTAACAAATCCCAAATTAACATAAGTATGTTTAGAATTTAATTTGTTAATTTTTTTGTCAAAATAAGCCTTATCTTTATAGGAGTTTCCATTAACAATTACAATTTGCATTGGCACATTTACTTTTTCAAGTTGTCTAAGTAATTCTTTATTTTTTATGGTAAAAAAGCTTGCTTTCATAATAAGTAATGTAAACATATTTTCTTTAAGGCCTAATTTTTTCCTAGTATCTTCTTTGTTTAAATCCAATGAAAATTTAGGACTAACAGTTATACCGTAATTTAAAATTTGATTTTTATTAAAGCCTTTTGATGGTAAATTTTTGGCACTATCATCGCATGATGACACAATATAATCAATGCCAATTGTGCATTCCCAATAAGGAGATAAATCGTAATCAAGTACAGGTGCAAAAACTTTTGCAGGTATTTCATAATGCTTACGTAAATTAGTAATGGCAATAGCGGGTGCAAAGTGAGTGCAATAAATAATATCAGGTTTATATTCGTAAATAAGTTTTAAAATATGAGGGCTTTCAGGCAAAATATTTTGCTGAGCAGTTGCTTTATTCCTTTTATTTGGGTCTAACTTTTCCAGCCTTTTAAACACAAAATTGTAGCCTTTTACTAAGTATTTCACTAAAAAGAAATAACCTTCGTTCATTGTCCAAACTTTTAGTTTATTACCATACTCTTTAAATACATCAACAATTTTTACCTGGTCGCCTTTGTTTTCAGATAAAATTCTTTGTTCCAAGTGTTTTGCGGCAGAATTATGACCGTTTCCCGCAGTGACAGTTAAAATTAAATATTTTTTCATAGGATTCCTTTACTTAAAATAAGGATAACACATTTTAATGTCTTTGTAAAGTGATTTATGAAAGAAGCAAAAATGTTGAGTTTTAATTTAGGTATTTTATAGTTGTGAG
>JAZOQJ010000054.1:0-9220 GCA_045655985.1 Clostridia bacterium
TTCTATCAAAAAATAAGGGCACATATTAGAGAAGATATTGCAAAATTTGCTAAAGAAAACAGAATGAATTTTAAAAGAAGTCAAGAATATGTTAGTAAATATATTAAAAACACCGATGGCTCAAGAACTGCAATTTTAAAAATTTGCGACCCACTCGAAAGCGAACATATATTTGAAATTAAAATTAGAGTTCATTCTCGTAAACAAGCATTATCTATCACTAACAAGTGGAAAGATAACGCACCTCAAATTTATGAATATATTTTAGATGTTTTAGGCGAAAATTAAGTACTTTATAAAAAGTACTTTTTTTATTGTTTTTTTACAAAATAAATTTAAAAATCTTAAAATTCAAGATATTTGTTATATTTTCGACAAAATACGACAAAACTAGACAAGTAAATATCAATATTTCAATTTAATTTAGCTAAAACTTGTGTTAATATGAATACGGGCAAAAAAATAAACTTGCTCAAATAAGCGCTTATTATTTTTCGTAAGATAATCTTACAAATATTTAAGGAGGTAATAAATGTTAACCGAAAAAAATATATTAAATGAAATACTGTATATGTTTAAATTGGAGATTAATAACAAGTGTTTCATAAATGGCGATACTTTAATTTTTAAAATAAATTCTAATGAGACAATCGAAATTAAAACTAAAGCCTTGAGCTAAACTTATTTAGGAGGAATTTATGCAAAACAAAATTGACAAAAAAACCATTTCTAATCAAAAAGAGTTTTATGAGTATTTTAATGATTTACTCTGCACTATTTTTAATGCGGATATTGAAAAAAATAATATTAAATTTGACAATGGACAGATGTTTCAAATTACGTCTATTGTAAAAAGTGATTATAATGAATAATGAAAAGTTATTTAAAATACTTTATAAAACTCAAGAAATCCAAAAATTTTTAATAAATGATTTATTTGAAGAACTAAAACTTATTATAAACATAAAATTATGTATTAATATAATAAATATAAATGAAAAACAGCGAGAATTAAATTTTTTAATTACCAAGAACACAATTGATAAATTTTTAAAAGAAAACATTGGTTACTTAAATAAGTTAAAAGACCTATTTAAAACCTACACTTACAACTCTTTACTTGACCACCTAATAATAGCGTTTGTATTTTACATTGCTCAAATTAACGAGAACTATAAGTACATTGATGTTTTTACTAATAAAGCTTCAATTTGTTTTAATAAATATAATTATATGCTCGCAATATAAATTACTTAAAAAAAACAGCCATTTTGGCTGTTTTTTATATGTTTAAAGTACCTTTAAAGCAAACAATACCTATAATTAAAATGCCTGCTATCATAAGGCATAAACCAATACACCTAAAAATAACACACGCTTTATTAGAGTTTACATCAACATCCTTGCCCTTAACCCTACGAGTTATTCTTGGAGCAAGTAAAGTAATTGCAAAACCAACTGCAGTTAAAATTAAAGATACAATAATTATTTCACTTAACAAAAAGTCAATAAGAGATACATCTAACAACATTTAAACACCTTCCTTTTTTCCTTATTCATTATACTAATAAATTAAAATTTAGTCAATAGGTATTAAAAAAATTTTTAAACCTTCGAATTAAATTTATGTTGTGCATAAAAAAAAGCACATTATGTGCTTTTTATTTTAATTTAATGTTTCTTTCTTTAACCCTTCTTCTAAATTTAAAGTAATGCGCGTATTTTACTATAAATAGTATAAAACCTACAGCATAAATTGCTAAACCTAATATAAATAAAACAACAGCATATGTTGATAAAGCGCTATTTGATATTGGTAAAACGTTTACAATACTTAGTAAAATAGCTAGGTAAAGTGGTACAATTGCTAAATGAAGCGTTGTGTTAGTAATTGTCCTAACTGATACTAAATGCAAATAGTAGTAAATTAATGAAATTAACACATACATTAAAACGTATACAACTAAAATCCAAAACTTAACTTCCCCAATTAGTGTTAAACCAAAAACGCATAATACTATTGGAAATTGATATGAAATATTATCAATCATTTGATCAAGTGTTGTTACCGCATTTTTTTCCTTTTTAAACAAAAAGAAAAGTGTTTCCATAAAAATAAGTAAACTAAATGAAATAATCATAACACTATGCCAATTTTGAGATAAACTAATAATAAATACTATTGATAACAATAATTTACAAACAACTGGCACAACAAGTTCTAATACTCTTTTCATAATAAATAAAATCCTTTACAAAAATCAAAATAAGTATAACCACTATGAAAAAAAAAGTCAAATATATAACTAAAAAACATTTTTCTTTTAAAATTTATGTTTAAATACAAATCTTTTGACAACCATTTATTTAGTTTTTTAAAGGAGAATTTTATGGCTAATACAAATTTTTTAAATAGTAAGACAATTCACAATTTAGCGCGCAGTTACGCTAGTGAATGTATGGAGGGCGCAAGGTATCAATTTTTAGCAAAAGAGTGTGAAAAAAAAGGTTTGGTAAGTTTAAAAATGGCATTAAAACAACTTGCTAAACATGAAATGGCTCACGCTAAAGTCTTTTGGGATTATATAGTAAAATATGCTGAAAATCCTGTAAAAAATATAAATATCGAAGCAGGTTTTCCATTTACTAGTGGTGCTTTTGTAGAAACTTTTAATTTTCACTCACAAGAAGAAAATGAACTTTTTGAACACATTTACCCTACTTTTGCAAAAACTGCCGAGGATGAAGGTTTTTCAGATATTGCACACACTTTTAGTTTAGTGGCAAGCGTTGAAAACTGCCATAGTATGTTACTTGAGGAAATTTACACAAAACTTAAAGCAAACAAATTATACAAAAGTCCTACCCCAACCAAATGGAAGTGTTCAACTTGTGGTTTTGAGCACACTGATAAACAAATTTGGGATACTTGCCCGTTATGCAAATTAGATAGTGGTTATGGGGAACTTAAATTGAGTGAATAAAAACTAAATAGTATCATTTCTTATAGCACACGACTTTTAAAATTAAAAAAGAGAACCAAGTTAACCAGGGTTCTCTTTTTAGTTTTTTATCTTTTTTAAAAAATTAATCAGCGTTTTCAGCAATTAGGGCTTCGTATTCTTCATACACTTTATCTAAAACCTTTTCATCAATAACTGTTTGAAGGTTATCACAACCGTCTTCATCTTGCACTAGTTCAAAAACAATAGCTGCATCTTCGTCTAGTCCTTCTAGTTTATCAACTGGTTTTAAAATTGCATAAACATTATTTTCAATAGGAATAATTGCAATTTGTTCAAATTCAGTTGGTTTATCAACTTCATCAAAAAGGATAATATTTTCTTCGCAATTTGGGTCTAAAATAGCATCAATTGGATTTTCGTAGCCACAATTAATATTATCATGACAACCACAATCACAATCATGACATCCGCAATCGCATTCTTCGTGTTTGTGTTCTTCACATCCACAGTTGCATTCTTCGTGTTGATGCTCATGACAACCACAATTGCATTCTTTTTCTTTTAATTCTTCTTTTTTCATATTTTCACCTCTTTGTTTTTTTGCACTACGCGTGCCGCGCAAGGCTGGGCCTTGAGCCATTATACACATCTGCGATTATTCTCGCAAACTTAGTACCTTACTTAATATCTTATGACTCCATTCATTATCAAAAACGCGCTGGGCCTTGAGCCATTATACACATCTGCGATTATTCTCGCAATCTTAGTACCTTATTTAATATATTATAATTATTTATCCAAATAACTTTGTAAAATAATTGATGCGCTTATTTGGTCTAGCAACTTTTTTCTTTCGCGCCAATCTTTTACCTTTTGTCTTTTTAAAATTTCTTCCGCTTCATAAGACGAGAGCCTTTCATCCCACAGCACAATGTTTGCAGTGGTGTTTTGTTTTAGTTTTTGGGCAAATTCACGGGCATAAAGAGTCATATCGCTGTCAGTTCCATCCATGGCAAGAGGAAGCCCTAAAACGACTGTATCTGCATCCTTTTCTTTAATAAGCGAAACTATTTGCTCAACATCAGCATCCAAACCTTTACCGCTTAAAGTAGTATAAGGGCTTGCCAAAATACCCATAGGGTCAGAGACTGCAATACCAATACGAGCCTTACCAATATCAACGCCAATTTTTCTTTTCAAGTTGCTCACGAGAGAATTTTAGCATACTAATTTTTTTTTTGCAAGGCAAAATATATATTATTTTAAATTTTATAAAGAAAAAGTTAGAAAGATTTTTACAATACTTTCTAACCCTAAAAATTAAATTTTATTAATTTGTTCTTTTAATTCTTGCTTGCCTTTTTCCATAAGTTGTTGCGCCTTAGGGCTTGAATGCATAATAACTGCACCCATAAAAATTCCAAGCATTAGTCCACATATAAATCTATCGTTCATATCTATCACCTCCGCCATCTATAGTATGTGTAATACATGGCGTTCAATACTTAAAAAAAATGGTAATATTTACAAACATATTATAACTTTTTAAGGTTCAGCGTGATTTTTTAAAATTTCCTTAAGCCTAGAATAATTTTTTTCTTGTACACTTTCTAAATCCTGCAAAATATCATTAAGTTCATAGTTTAGGTTTTTATAAGTTGTAGCGTCTTTATAGCATGAATTAAGTCCCATTACAGTGCCGATAATTAAAAGTTCAGCTAAATGCCTTGTCGTATTATTAGTCATGGTACTCATTTTAATAGAGCCCCACATACGCAATTTTTCAAACAAGTTATTGTCCTTTATATTCAATCCTTGACGAGAGGCAAAATGTTCGCACCTTAAAGCAATGGAGCCATAATCGACATACTCTCTTTGAACTTCATCTTTTAATGCTTCATCTTCAATTTTATCTATAATATCTTTAATAGACTGCATACCAACACGAGCATTTTGATAAATTGCATTTAAATAGTCCAAAGTTTTGTCTTCTCTACTTTTTTCTATTGGCTGGGCTTTAGATTTTTGTTTTTCACTATCTTTAATAGCTTTTTCCATCATCTCGTCTAGCATGCGAGAATTTTCCTCGCGTTTCAAAATACTATCGTCAGCAATTACACCTTTCTTTTTTGTATTAGTTTTTCTTGGGGTTCTATCTCCACTCATAACAATATCTCCTTATTAAGATAATATGAGTATTAACAAAACTATAAAATTTCATACAAAAACACGCCATTAATTTGACGTGTTTTTATTATGTCATATTTGGACCATCGTCTTCACCTAAAAACGTGCCACTAAATTTATCTTCACTTTCATCATAATTTTCATAAAACGCATGCTGCGCGCGCCAGTCAAATACTTTATTTTTGCTTCTTTGGGCATTTTTTGTAGCAGGCTTTTCCTGAGGAATTTCTTCTTCAATAATAAATTTATCCCATTCTTTTGGTATTGGTGGAAGTTTAATTTGAATACCTGGATTTTGTGCTATAATTTTTGCTCTACGCATTAAAATCCAAGAAACTGCACCAATATTATTATTTGGTGCCTTATCAATACCTAGCGTAGTAATTTGTTCATCAAAAAAAGCTTTTTCAGGGGATTCTATAACTTCTTCAAATAAATCCACTATCAACTTTTTAAAGTCGCCATTAATACGCTCAATTTCTCTTAGTTTCTTTTTATCATAACTTTGGCCACAACAAATATAAGTTAAGTATGCAAATTTTACTCTAAGTTGTATATCGTTTAGTGAAATTTGATTATTTTCTTGTACCATTGTTTTAAAACCTAAAATTGGATGTATATATTGTCTATGGTCACCAGAAAACTCCCCTGTTGCAACAAAACCCATTGCCTCGGTTAATTCCTTAGTTTCTCTTGCCGTAAACATTTTTCTTGCCGCTTTATTTGCCATAATTACCTACCTAAAACTTTATATAAATAGTATAACCCATTAATTTTTTTTGTCAAACAAAAAAGGAAGAACGACTATTCTTCCTTTATATATTTTAAAATTAAAGTTTTTGAACAAGTTTAAAATCAACTCTGCCTTTATCGTCTACTTTTATGCATTCAACTTCAACTTTATCGTTTAGGTTTACAACGTCAGTTACTTTTTCAACTCTTTCTTTTGAAAGTTTAGGAATATGAATCATTCCGTCCTTTCCTGGAGCGTATTCAAGGAAAGCACCAAAACTTTCAACACGAACAATAGTACCTGTATATTTTTTACCAACGCAAGCATCTTCAACAATATTTAGAATAATTTCTTTAGCCCTAGCTTGCATTTGAGCGTCAGTTGTTGCAATCATTACAAGACCTTCATCAGTAATGTCAATTTTAACACCTGTTTCATCAATAATTTTATTGATAATTTTTCCGCCAGTTCCAATAACATCCTTAATTTTATCTGGATTAATATTGAAACTAATAATTTTAGGTGCATATTTTGAAAGTTCTTGTCTTGGTTCTGGCAATGTGCTAAGCATTTTATCTAGAATGAATAATCTGCCTTTTCTTGCGTGTTCTAGCGCTTCACGTAAAATTGGTTCGTCAATGCCTTTAATTTTCATGTCCATTTGAATTGCTGTAATACCTTGATGAGTACCTGCGACCTTAAAGTCCATATCACCAAAGAAATCTTCTAAGCCTTGAATATCTGTTAAAACTTTTACAGTGTTTTCATTTTTCATAAGACCCATTGCAATACCCGCAACTGGAGATGAAATAGGTACACCTGCATCCATAAGCGCTAAAGTAGAACCACAAACAGATGCTTGAGAAGTTGAACCGTTTGAAGATAAAACTTCACTTACTGTACGAATAGCATAAGGGAATTCTTCTTCAGTAGGAAGAACTGGTTCTAACGCACGCTCAGCAAGTGCACCGTGGCCAATTTCACGACGACCTGGAGCTTTTAAAGGTTTTGCTTCGCCAGTAGAGTAAGGTGGCATATTATAGTGGTGCATATAACGTTTTTCTTCTTCATCATCTAGGCCTTCAAGTTTTTGCATATCGCCAATTGTTCCTAAAGTACAAGTTGTTAATACTTGTGTTTGACCACGAGTGAATACACCTGTTCCATGAACACGAGGAAGAACCCCTACTTCGCACCAAATTGGACGAATTTCTTCAATTTGTCTACCATCTGGACGAACACCTTTTTCCAAGATATTTGCTCTTACAGTTTCCTTTTTCATGTTATAAAGAGCATTTAAAATATCTTTTTTAACTTCTATAAACTCTTCTTCAGTATAATTTTGAGCAAAATATTCACAAACTTTTTCATCAAGTTCATTTTCTTTTACTTGTCTTACTTGCCTATCAAATTCTTTATAAAGTTCTTGCACTAAAGGTAAAGCATATTCTCTAACCTTTTTATCAAGTTCTTCTGGAACATGATAAAATTCAATTTCTTTTTTAGGCTTGCCAATTTTTTGGGCAATTTCTTTTTGCCATTTAACAAGTTCTTTAATATATTTGTGACCAAATAGAATACCTTCTAACATTTGTTCTTCAGTAACTTCTTTAGCGCCTGCTTCAACCATTAAAACAGCGTCTTCAGTACCTGAAACTGTTAAATGCATTCTGCTTTTTTCTCTTTCTTCTTGATTTGGATTAATTATATATTCACCATTAACTAGACCAACAACAACTGATCCTGTTGGTCCACCAAATGGAATATCTGAAATAGTTAACGCAACGCTTGAACCAATCATTGCTAAAGGTTCTGGTGCAATATCTGGGTCGACAGATAGAGCAGTAGCAACAACCGCTACGTCATTATAAAACCCTTTTGGGAAAAGTGGACGAATAGGTCTATCAATAAGTCTTGAAATTAAAATACCTTTATCACTTGCCCTACCTTCTCTCTTTTTAAAACCGCCTGGAATTTTACCAACAGAGTACATTTTTTCCTCAAAGTCTACACCTAGAGGGAAAAAGTCCATACCAGGACGAGGTTGTTCGCTCATGGTAACGTTTACCATAACCGCAGTTTCACCGCATCTAACAATACAATGACCATTTGCTTGACCGGCATACTTTCCTGTTTCTACTATTATTTCCTTACCCGCAATAGTAGTGCTGAATTTTTCTCCTAAATTCATTTGTTTTTTCTCCTATTTTTAAATTACCGGTTTTATTTTAACACACTACAATTTTTTATACAACATTTTAAGGAAAAGTTTGTTAAAAAGTTTAAATATTACAATACCGTTATATTGATTTTTTTAAACTTTTTTGTTATAATTTTTGCATGGAAAAGGAATTTGAAAAATTAAAGGAAATTTTAATTGAGAGAGGAGCTTCGTTTGTAGGTTTTTGCGATATAAGCGATCTACCAAATAGCTTAGGTTATAAAGGAGCAATTAGTATTGGTTACAAACTTTTAGACTCATTTATTGACCAAATTGATGAAAACGAAGGCCCTACATACCAATACTTCCACCACTATCGAGATGTAAATACCGCCTTAGACCAATTAAGTTTGTTTGCTGCGACTTTTTTAGATAGATTAGGTATAAAAGCCTTAATGATACCCGCAAGTCAATCAAGTGTAGAGGATGCATACGCTGGAGCCTTCCCACACAAAACAGCGGCTGTGCTTTCTGGCGAAGGTTTTATTGGAAAGAGTGGCTTATTTATTCATGAAAAATTTGGTGGAAGAGTGAGACTTTCAACAATTTTAGTGGACTATCCACTTACGTCAAACAAGCCAATTATAGAAAATGGTTGTGGTAATTGTACAAAATGCAGAGACTCTTGCCCAAGTGGAGCAATAAGTGGAAATATATACAAACTTGGAGATGATAGGTCTACAATATTTAACGCTGAAAAATGCTCAACCTACATGAAAAAAGCATATCAGCAAATTGGGCGAGGCTCAGTGTGCGGAATTTGCATTAAAGTTTGTCCAATGTATTTAAAAGGTAAAAATAACATATAAAAAACAGGCATTAACGCCTGTTTTTATTTTTCTTTTTCTTCTTCATTAAATGGCCATGAGCCATACGCTGCGCATATTGCCCCCATAGTTGCCATACCTGCACATATAGTCATAGCTACATATGGAGTATTTTCTGCCCTAATTTCATCTAATCTATCATTAGCTTCTTTTACATTATCAGCTAGCTGAAAATAATATCTTTTTAAAAATTGTTCATCGCTTAATTCTAAGACATCTTCAGCAATGGCATCCGACTTAACATATGCCATCTGAAGTGTATATTCCCCCTCAGAAAGTTCCCCAC
>JAZOQJ010000055.1:0-5842 GCA_045655985.1 Clostridia bacterium
CCATAAAGGTCCACCTGTCGGTCAGACCGAAAACACTGCTTGTTTTCTCCCGCTTTGTGCTACAAACTTGCCATTTAGGCAACTTTGTTTAACGCAGTAGCCCTTCGGCACCAGTTGATTTATAAGGTATAGTTTATACTATATCTTTTTTATTTTTTAATTTCATTAATAAAAAAGCATATCGTAAAAATATGCTTTTAATTTTTATAAATAATTAATTTAAACCTAGTGCTTTTGTTGCGCGTTTTAGTGTCTCACTAGCCACTTTTTGTGCCTTTTTAGCGCCTTCAGTTAAAATTTCGTTTAATACTTCGTCATTATTAAAATGAGCATATTTTGTTTGAATATCTTGTAGTAAGTTTCCAACAACTTCACTTACTTCTTTTTTAAATTCGCCATATCCTTTGCCTTCATATCTTTTTTCAATAGATTCAAAACTTTCGTTAGTAATTTTAGATAAAATGCTCATTAAATTTGATATGCCGGGTTGGTTTTCTTCATCAAAATGTACCCTGTTTAAACTATCAGTTTTAGCTGACATAATTTTCTTTTTAGATAAAGCGATATCATCAAGTAAAAAGATAGTTCCTTTATTGTCGCCATTATCTGATTTGTTCATTTTCTCAGTAGGGTTTTGAAGATTGCAAACTTTATTTGCAATAGGGGCTACATATACATCAGGCAAATCAAAGGTTTTGCCGTAGCGTTTATTAAATCTTTCAGCTAAATCACGTGTAAGTTCAACGTGCTGTTGTTGGTCGCGACCAACTGGTACTATTGCTGTGTTATATAGTAAAATATCTGCAACCATTAATGTCGGGTAAACAAATAGACCTGTATCAATGCCATCTTTTTGAGAAGATGATTTGCTTTTAAATTGAGTCATGCGAGATAGTTCGCCCATTTTTGTTTGGAAAGTCATAATAAAACCTAAAGTTCCATGCTCCAAAACATCGCTTTGTTTAAAAATTGTAGTAGTATTTGGATTGACACCACACGCTAAATACATAGCGACTGCGCCTTTAACTGATTCTTTTAATTTTTGAGGTTCTTGATAATTTGTAATTGCGTGTAAATCTGCAATAAAAATATAACTATTAAATTCATCTTGCCTATCTACAAAGTTTTTTATAGCTCCTAAATAGTTGCCAAGAGTTAAATTTCCACTAGGTCTTACACCTGTAAGCATTGTTTTTTTCATAATTAAATACTCCTTAAAAATAAATAAACCCGTTGTAAGTTACAAAACATACTAACGGGCTTGTGATATTTTAATTAATCCATTTATATGTTTTGTGGCTAAACCAAAAAATATTCACAAAACACGAGTTTGCAAATATTTAACTTAATAACGCCACCAAATAAATGAAGTTAACATAAATTTACTCCTTAAACATTTAAATTATAGACCATAAACCTAAAGTTGTCAACTTATTTATGCAATTTTTATATTATTTAATTTCTATATTTAAAAAAAATTGTAAAAAAAAATCAATTGTGCTAAACTTGTTTTATGGAAAATACAAAAGAACTCGAGCCTCAAAAACTCACAAAAAAGCAAGAAATTATTAATTTTATTAAATTTGTATTGTTTTCAATAAGCGCAGGAGCAATTCAAATTTTGGCGTTTACTATTTGTAGTGAATTTATTTTTATGGATGCATCAAATGAGTATGGAATATCCTATTTTATAGCCTTGTTTTTATCGGTTTTGTGGAATTTTACATTTAACCGTAAATTTACTTTTAAAAGTGCAAAAAATGTACCTATTGCAATGCTTTTAGTACTAGGTTTTTATTGTGTATTTACGCCTCTTTCAATTTGGTGGGGTGTGGCTCTTACAAATGTAGGATGGAATGAGTATTTAGTGCTATTTTTCACTATGGTAATTAATATGATTACTGAGTTTTTATATACAAGGTTTGTGGTATATAAAAACTCTATTAATACAGCCGTAAAAAAAGAAAAATTTTAGAAAATTGAAAATGTTTTTAATAATAAAGAAGACCAGTAATATTTTTGCTGGTTTTAAAAAAAAATTTAAATTTTAATTGAAATTTTTTAACAATTTGTGTAAAATATTTTTGATTTTTTATAAGGAGAAAAATTATGAATAAATATCAAGGTACAAAAACTGAAGAAAATTTAAAAGCTGCTTTTGCTGGCGAAAGTCAAGCAAGAAATAAATACACATATTTTGCAAGTGTTGCTAAAAAAGAAGGCTTTGAACAAATTGCGGAACTTTTTACAAAGACTGCAGACAATGAAAAAGAACATGCAAAAATGTGGTTTAAAGAACTTGGGGAACTTGGCGATACTGCTAAAAATTTAGAGGCCGCTGCGCAAGGCGAAAACTATGAATGGACAGATATGTATGAAGGTTTTGCAAAGACTGCGGATGAAGAAGGTTTTCATGAATTAGCTGCAAAATTTAGAGGAGTTGCTAAAATTGAAAAACTTCATGAAGAAAGGTATAGAGCGCTTCTTAAAAATGTTGAAAATAATGAAGTATTTGAAAAATCTTCTGTAAAGGTATGGGAATGCAGGAATTGTGGTCACGTTGTAGTTGGTACTAAAGCCCCTGAAATTTGCCCAGTTTGTGCTCATCCTAAGGCTTATTTTGAAGTAAAAAATGAAAATTATCTATAAAAAAATTGAGGGTATAAGCCCTCTATTTTTTTTGGAGATTTATATAATAAAAAACAATAAAAAGTTTCATTTTTATAACTTTTTAAAACAAAAATTCATAAACAATAGTAATTAATTTTAAATCAAAATACTATGTTTTTATTGGGATGTTTTTGCAAAATACCTATTGACAGAGTATAAAAAAATATGTATAATATAAATGAAATTTATAAAAGGGGTTTTAGTTTATGAATTTAGTTAATATTTTAATGCCATTTGGTGTGGGCTTTGCTGAAATTTTTACAGTAGCCGTTTCAGCTGTTGTATTTGGTGGTCTTGCTACAGCACTTGTTGCAGGCGTTGTTAGTTTTATAAAAAACAAACCAATAAAAAGGCTGTTTTTAAATAGGTTTTATAAAGGCAAGGTTGAAGTAGTTCAAAACAAAAAAACTCACACTTGGTCAAATAGGTGGGGTTTAAAGAAAAATAAGGGTAAAGAACCTACACCAGTGCCTGTTGAACCAATTCCTGCTCCAAAACTAAGTAAATTTTGGCCAAAGGAATGGGAAGTTGTTGCAGTAGCTTTCAAAGGTGCTAAAAAAAATAAAAGTTTTAGAATTATGGCAAAAAATGATGAGGAACTTATTGCTTCTTTCCAAGAACATTTTGGAAGGGAATGGAAGGGTGAAACAATACTTATAACTTTCTCTCAATCTTGCCAAGGTCAAAAAAAGTTTATGGAACTACCTTTTACTAAAGGCGATGCATTAACTCTTCCAAAAAGGATGGAACAATTTGGTGAATTATTGGATGATATAATTGAGTATGCTAGACAAAATCATTGCTCTTTTGAAGAAGCTGATTGTATAGAGTTTGAAAGAAGGGCAAGGGAAATTTCACCTAAAAGAGCTGTTAAGGCAAAACTAAACGCTACAGAAACTCTTGAAGACAATATGACAATAAGTTGTATTGATGAAGAAAGTTTTGAAAGGGTATAATTTGAAACAATAAAAAAGAGGTAAATACCTCTTTTTTTAATGTGTTGGAAAAATTTTAAAAGCCATTGCGGTTATATCGTCTTTAGGTTTTCCGCTTGATGCGATAATTGCCTCGTTTACTATTTCTTCACATATTGTTTGTGGGTTTTCATGCGTTGTGCTTTCTAAATATACTACTAAATTGTCATAGCCCATGCAATCTATTACGCCATCAGAGCACATAAATATTATATTTTGGCTGTTAATTACTCTTGATATTGTATATGGTTTTATGTCTTTAATAATACCAAGTGGTAAACTTTCCCCTCCCATTATTTCAACGTTGTTGCCTTGTTTTATAAAAGTTTCCTGAGAGCCTAATTTTATAAAATTAGCAATACCGCGAGATAGGTCAACAAGTGCTATATCAAGAGCGGAAAAGGCATCCTCACAATCAAGCGTAATAAACCTGTTTACAATTTCTATTATTGAATTTTCAGTAAAACCTGCTTTATAAAAGCTTTCTATTAAATTTATTACTCTTGTGCTAAGTATTTTGGCGTTGTCGCCATTACCCATGCCATCACAAATGGCAAATAAAACTTTATCGCGCGTAAGTTTAACACATGAAAAATTGTCGCCACTTACATTGTTTCCATATTTATTAGCTCCACTTACTCCATAAATACAATCAAATTTAGGAGAATTAGTTATTGTAACAACATCAAAATTATTTATATTTGATTTAGTTATGTTGGTAATTTCCATAGGTGTTTTTAATGTGTTAGAAATACATTTTAAAAAGGCGTCTTTTTCAATGTCTTTTTCATTTGCAAGACAAGTGACACAAATACTTTCATCGCTGTATTTTGTTAAAAATACATCTTTTACATGAATGTTGTAATAATTTAAATCCTCAGCAATTTGCTCTTCTTTAGTAAAATCAAAAATGTAGGGTTCATTAATTTCTTTTGATAAATTGTAAAAAAGTGAACTTATAGATTCTAAATTTTCAGCAATTAGTAATTTACCATTGTTTTTCTCATCAAGTTCGTTCATAAAAGTATTAAAACTTGAAATAAGGGTATTACAACTTTGCACTAATTGATTAATTTTGTTGCAACGAGAGGTAAGGTAGGTAGGTATATCCAAAATTGAAACCTTTTGTTTTTGAAAACCTATTTCTATAATAGAACCAAAAGCATCTAAAGTGTGTTCTTTTAAAAGACCCAAACAATGTTCCTTGTTTTTACAATTAAAACATGTTTTTTTACATAACTCACTTTTAATTAATTCCATGTTTTCTTCGCGCGAAAGTTTGGTTTTAATGCTATTTTTAAAGTTAATATTTATTTCATAAAAAGCATTTGAAAGTTCCTGCATTTTTTTTGATAGCATTTTTTTGTTTCTCACTATAATATTTCTTGAAATATTATTTTCACTTCCACTAATTAAAACATTTAGTTTATTTATTAAATTATGGGGCAGAAAAATAACTAAAATAATTGGCGCTAAAATAAATAAAAAATTTATAATGGAGTAATTTTCATACACTTTAAAATATAAGCCTAAAAGTAGTTCAATTGATATTAAACTTAAACCATTATAATATTTGTTGTTTTTAAATATCATGCTAACTAGTGAAAATATGGTAAGGTAGGCAATATACTCTAAATTACCTGTATTTAATGCGTAGCCTATACCTAAACAAGCTCCACATATAACAGGCGCGCAAATAGGAGTTGTTAGTGATACAAAAAATAATAGCAGAATACCAATAGGTATTATACTTTCTTGTCCAAATATATTAAGTTGTGCCAAACCGCATCCTATTGCAATTAATAAAAATGAAATGTAAATAATTTCATCTAAATTAAGTTTTATATTTAAACCTTTTGTAAAAATCTTTTTAAATAATTTACTCATTGCAAAATAAAAGAGTATTGCAATTAAAAAGGTGTAGAAAATGTTTAAAATAGGGGTGTTAATATTTAAAAAATAAGGAATATATACACATAAAAATATTAAAGATACTATTGTGTAAATGTCTTTTTTAATAGTCTTGTTTTTGTTTTTTAAAATTGTAAAAAATAAATATAAAAAAGTGGAAAAAAGCAAATTAACAAGTAAAAATGAAAGGCTAAAATTAATTAAAAAAGAAGACAGTGAAAATAAAATTAAATTGGCAACATTGTCGTGTTTGCACCAAGTTAATGCAATGTATAATCCCATAGCAA
>JAZOQJ010000056.1:0-5431 GCA_045655985.1 Clostridia bacterium
TACATAAACGTCAATTTCGCCTGTTGGAAGTGTTTTCCCTTGAATTTGTGTTAAGTCGCAATTATTTGTTTTTGTTGTTACAAATAACGAGCCATTTACATAAACTCTATATTCTGTACAATTAGATAAATTTTCCCAAGTTAAATTATACCCGTCGTGTTGAAGAGTAAAGTTTTCTTTTAAAGATGAAGTTAGGGTGTATGTAATAATATTTGAATAAGCTGAGTCTCTATAATTTTTCTTTTGGCCCTTTTCCACTCTAAAACCAACGCCAAGCGCTTTTACATAAAAATAATATGTTTGTGGCTCAGTTATAAAACTATTAACGTCGGCAATATAATAAACATCGCCTTGTAAATTTATATTGTCTAAAACTTTAATTTGAGTGAATTTTGAATAATCGACACCGCTTGATGTATAAGGATTTGTTTCAGCAACGCCAAACACGTAGCCTCTAGTTTCTGTTAAATTAGGGGTCAAAACTGAAAGGACAAACCCGCCTTCGCCATTATCTGCAAAAGGGGACTTTATGTAATTTGTATTATTCCAAGTAATATATGTTTGTTCTACACCCTGCTCATTATAAATTTTAGGCCTTTCTCCTTGAGGTATGCACGAATATTCTTCTTGTGAAATTGGGATTAATCCTGTTGCAATCTCTGGTGTTTTTAAAGTTATGTTGTCTGTATTTACAGATTCATCACCTGGGGTAGATGTTGTTAAATTACAGCCAGCAAAAAGAAAGCAAAAACTAAATAAAATTATGCTTAAAATTAAAACCTTTTTAAAATTTACTGCTACTTTTTGCATCACTATTATTATTTTACTAAAATACTTTTATTATGTAAAGCAAAAAATGGCTGATTTTAAAAAAATAAAAATTTATTTATATTGTAAATATAAAAAAAGAGGTTTTTAAATTTACCTCTTTTTTATTACACTAACTAAGCCTATTTATAATTTCTTCTTTTCCAAGTGTTTGGCAAACTTCATATAAATCTAAACTTTGAGTCCTACCAGTTAATGCAACACGAATTAAAGCCGCGACATCGGCATAACTACCTTTAAAAGCATCCGGGTTTGCTTTATAAAGTTTATTATCATCTGCAAAACCATTATTTTTTGCAATTTGTTTAATACCATTAAACCATTCTTGTTTATCAAGGTCAGGATTATAATTATTTGCATATTCCGATAAAATTTTATTAACTTCATTTATATTAAAGTTTTTGGGGGCAACTTGTGCATTTACAAAATCAGCAAGCGCTTGTTTTGCAAGTATTTTATCATGCAAATCATTAAACATATAGGTGTAAATGCCCTTTACATCGCTCCACTTTTCAATATCTTTACGAGGCTTTAAGTTTTCTCTTTCAATATTAAAAACTTTCAAAGCATAGTCCTTATTTTTAGATAAAATATTGTAAAAATCAACGTCTTTCCTGCCCGCCCATTCTAACACATGGTTATAAACAGATGCAGCATCCATCCTGGCAATGCAATTTTTAGAGACATTACCAAACTTAACCATATCAAATATAGGTGCTACTGTTGTAATATCCTTAATGCCAAACTTGAATTCTTGCCAAGGTTTGTCAGGATTTTGTTCACGCCAACCCTCAAAGCCTGAATTAATTAAATTTAATAAATATTCAAGCACCGCATTGCAAGGATATCCTTCTTCAAAATAAAAGCGCATATCAGCCTCTGGGTCATAACGCTTTGACACTTTTCTTCTATTACCATTTTCGCCAATTTTACAAATAAGTGGATTGTGGCAATATGTTGGAAGTGGAAATCCTAATGCTTCAAATAACTCTATATGCATTGGGGTTGACGAAATGTATTCTTCCCCCCTTACAACTATAGTTGTACCCATTAAAGTATCGTCAATTGCATGAGCAAAAGCATATGGTGGAATGCCGTCAGATTTTAAAAGGATAAAGTCCTTTGCATTGGCCTTGGCATCAATTTCCCCTTTAATTAAATCATAAAACTTAACCCTTTGAGAGCCATCATTTTTAGTTTTTAAACGAATAGCAAATGGCTCATTATTTTTTAGTTTTTCCTCAATAACTTCTAAAGGTAAATCTCTGCATGGGTCGTATTCTTTTTCATCATCTTCCAAAAACTTATCTTTACGAAGTTCCAAAACATCTTCTTTCCCTTCGGTTTTACGACAAAAACATGGAAACGCCTTGCCTTCTGCTACAAGTTTTTTAGCATAAGCTCCATAAATATGACCCCTTTGACTTTGAACATATGGTCCGTACGCGCCAATGTCAACGCCGTCAAGAGTTTGATACTCATCAATTTTAATATTAAATTTATTTAATATTTCATAAATAACTTCCAAAGCGCCTTCAACCCTACGTTTTTCGTCAGTATCTTCAACACGAACGAAAAATTTACCATTGGTGTTTTTTGCAAGGTTATAAGAGATGTACATTTGAAAAAAGTTACCAATGTGCATATAGCCAGTTGGAGATGGTGCATAACGAGTTACCATTTGCCCATTTAATAAATTACGCTTAGGGTACTTTTTTTCAATTTCTTCGGTTGTAATATTGATGTGCGGAAAAAGAAGTTCCGCAAGTTTTTTATAATCCATAAAAATTCTCTCTTTTATTCAAATTAAAAGGCTACTTAATTAAAATAGCCTTTTGTTATTATACATTTTTAATTATTGCAAAAGTGTTTTGTAAAAATGCTAAAACATCTTGCCTTGCGAGTGTTAAAACATTTGAATATTCAGTATTTGTTGTGCCATTTTTTATTTTACTAGCAGCTAGCCTTAAATTATCAAGTTCAACATTAATGTTTTTTGCCCTATTAAACAAGTAATTATAATTCGCTGTGTTTTGTGATGCCTCAATTGGCACCCTTTTTTGAGGGTTTAACTCATTGTCAGCTTCATTAACTTCATAAAGGTTTTTAGTTAAAGTAAAAATTTCGTCATTTACAAAACTTTCAAAAAGTTTATTATTGTCACTAGTAGTTTCAAAATAATTTATAACCATATAATTTGTTGCATACATAATTGCAAAATTAACCATTGTTTTTGCATTTTTATTATTAAGTTCTAAAGTAAAGTCCTCAAGTTCAATATGAATATCAGCCAATGTATTATTTAGGTTTAAATAAGCACTAGTTAAACTTACATAACTTTTCATATGAGTATTTAATGCAATTAAACAATTGTCGCCATTATAATCAAACACTCCTTGACCTGTAATAGTTAAATTTTCAAGTTCTGCTTTATCTTGCTCAAATTTTAAAATAACGCTTTCAAGGTTATCAATTTTTTTATACAAATTATTCATTTTGCTACGATTTAGCGATTTACTATTTTTAACTAAATCCTTAATATAAGTTTCAAAATAGGTGTTTGAAAATTTTAATAGGTTTAAATACTGAGTATTTAATAAATTGTATTGCGGTTTTGTTGGGTCCTGCGCAGCAGCACTTAAAAGGATACTTTTTTGATAAGTAACATTAATGTTTTTTTCCTTATCAAAGACTGAATCTTCCCCATATACTTTTATATCATTTGCAACAATTTCACTGTACCTATCATAGCTATTAGTAAATGATTTTTTTGTAATAAAATATACGCCTAACGTTACTGCAATTACAACAAATATTAATACTAAACAAACAATTCTAAACACTTTAAAAGGAATTTTTTCTTCACTTAACTTTGCCATTAGTTGCCTCCTAAATAAGAACTTTTTGTAATGAAACCAATAACTGCTTCCCATGCAGGATGTTGTTCACCATATTTTGATGCATCCTTGCCATCCATAAACGAGCCATCATTAATTGCTTTAGTAACTGCACTTTCGCCCATGCTATAAAGTTCATAAAACTTATTTAAATCGTCAACAACATAAAATTTATCAACAAAATCAAGCGCCTCTAAATTTTCTGCCACTAGTTCACTAGAAGCATTTTTTACTTCAACATATTTTTCAAATATTGATTTATTAATACTTATGCCTTGAATGTTTTTATTTAAGTCGTTATTTTTAATGTAGTTATTTACCATATAGCTATTAAAATTTTGACAGAAAGTAAGAAGAGTATATTTTAAAGTTTTTGGGTTTGTTTCAAAACAAGCCTTTTGAGTATAATTTTTCAATTCGTTACAGAAATTATTATAACTTACAGCTTGTTTTTCATATCTTTCAAGTAACTTTTCAAAAAGTGCATCGTAATTTACATCACCTTCTGCACTTAAAGCTTCTAAAAGTTTTGCGTGTGCAAACTTTTTATCACTTAAATATTGTTCATACGCCTTTTTAACACTTTTACTTTTTACGCCATCGTCAATAACAAAAAGCACATATGAAGTATACTCCTCAACAACATTAGTAGTAATTTTAACTAAGTTGTTAACCTTTGTGATTTTTGCAATGTTTTGATGTTGAGTAGCGGGATATAAAGCAAATAGTGTATCATATTGTTCCTGTTCCTCACGAGCGTTTTTAACAACTTCATTTTGAGTTACCAAATTATAAACCTCAAGTTTGGGAGTTGAAAATACGCCTGTTAAAAACAAGGTTAAAACAACAGCGACTAAAATTACAGTACAAACAACTATAAAAATAACAACATTTTTCTTATTCATAACATTCTCCTTATAATTTAGTTAAATTATACAAAAATAAAGCACGATTGTCAACACCGTGCTTTATTTTAATTAAGATATTTTTTCTTTTTCCTTATTTTTTGTGTAATTATTAAGTTCTTTAAGGGTTAATCCTTTCCTAGTCCACATACGTATAGTTGCACTAACTTTATCATACTTTGTAGCAAGTTCACCATATACTTCATGATTAAAGGTTACGCCATACTCTGCAAAAATAAACATAGTCATCTCAAGCGGAAGCCCTATTTTATATGATGCTGGAAGAGTTAATTCAATTACATCATACGCTTCTTTCTTTTTTAAACTAGTAATCATGTTTTGTTTTAAAAATTCAACAAATTCTTCATATTGTTTATTAGGTTCAATATAAAGCCTTGTGGTATAATTTAAAAGTTCTTTATAAGTTTTTGGCATATAAAAATTTGATCCACGTTGAGCCTTAATGATTTTATCAATATCATCGTCCCCTATGCTTTTATGTGCTAAACAATCGGTATAAAAAACAGTCTCACTATAATCTTCATGTTCATCAATATCGCAAAGGTGATAAACTTCGTCCTTTGTTATTTTATCCTTATTAAATTCATTATAAACTTTTATAAGTTGTGTCATGCTATAAACGCCATAAAGGTTAGAGCAACAATCCGCAACCTTTAAAATGTTTTGTTGTTTTTCTGTGAGTAGATTTTCCATAATTTATACCCTCATTCACAATAATTATTTATTACATTTTAACACATTTTGCTTAAAACAAAAAATTTTTTTAATAGTTTTGTTATT
>JAZOQJ010000057.1:0-4283 GCA_045655985.1 Clostridia bacterium
AATATATATACTAATATAGATACGTGTAAAAAAGTGCAACAATCATTAAATAATAATTATTTAAAATGTAGTACTATTAAAATAACACTCAAAGGTATTTATGTTAGCAAAAACACTGAACTTCAAAATTTAAATATTTTAAAAAATTCACTTTCATTTTACAAAAGCACGCTAAATAACTTAATTTTATATTGCGAGGAGTTTGATAAAGGGCAAACTACTTTAATGAATATTAAATCAAATTGTAATAATATTAAAAATGAATTAAATAAACATATAAATAACCTTTCATTAGTAAATGAATCCCTAGCAAATAACCTTCAAATATTTTTAACGCATTGTGCAAAACTTATTGAAAATATTATTGATTGCCATGAAAGTAGTGCATCATATTATTTAAAAGAGCAAACTACTAATTTTATGATAAATTATTTAAAATATATAAAATCATAAATATCCCATTAAAAATTTTTGCGTTTTAAAAATTATTTGATAAAATACATTTAGGAGGAATTAATATGGAAATATTTAAAACTATTAATCCAACACTTTATATTGTTCTTTTAAGCGTTGCCTTATTAAGTGCTATTGGGTTTGTAATTTTTTCAAAAGGGCAAAGAGGGTTATTATCACTTGCACTAAAAAGTGTGGCATCATTTTGCTTTACGCTTTTAGCGGTTGCAACCTGCCTAATTAAAGGCATGTCAGTTGCAGGACTTTTATTTGTAATGGGTTTTGTTGCTGCAATTATTGGGGATGTTATTTTAGCGCTTCCTGGTATGCCTGAAATGAAAGATAAATCTATGATTTTAACTTTAATTGGCGGTTTATCTTTTACAGTAACTCACGTATGCTACACTGCTTCTATTATTTTACTTTGCGGTTTTAAATGGTGGATAATTTTAATAGCAGTTGCTTTGGGTTTAATATTCTTCTTTGGCAACAAACTATTTGGCTCTTTAAATTACGGTCCTTTAACTGCTGGCATGCCTGTTTATTCAACATTTGTTTCGTTTGACCTTGCGGTGTCTATTATGGCGCTAATTAGCGGTGTGAATTTAGTTGGTGCAGTTTTACTAGTTGCAGGATTATTCCTATTCTGGCTATCTGACATTGTTTTAATGCATATTTATTTTGGTAACAAGCCTGAAAAACATGAGTTTTTGTATTATTTTAACTTAACTTTTTATTATTTAGGTCAAATTTTAATTGCTGCATCTATGATTTTCTTAATTTAGTAAAAAAAAGCCTATCCGTTTTGGATAGGTTTTTTTTTACTCTGGTTTATTATTTTTATTAGAATATTTATCTAGTATTGATTGAATGTCATTATTAGAATTCTGCTCATTTGTAGAGTTATTATTTACATTTTCATGAGAATTTTTTGTTGGCTCAGGTTTTTGGGTATCGTTTTGTTGATTTAAAGGTTCGCTTCCAGTGTTTTCAGCTGCATTATTTTTCATAATTGGCGAAAATTCATTCAAATCAAACTCTTTTTGTTTTTTACGTGAGTCACTAATTCTTTCATGATTAGGTTTTAATTTTCGATTGTAATTAGTTAAATCTATTTCACTTTCATTAAGTTCTACATTATTTAAATTTACAATACGTTTTCTTTTGTTATTTTTATTGTGATTAGCAATTAAAATGATAATTAAAATTACCAAAATCACAAAGAAGATAATTAATCCAATAATTAAACCAGAATAATTTGTAGTTGTTTCAATAATAGCATAAATAACCAAATTATCACTTAACTCTAATTGTTCCTGATTATTTAATTTTAAATAAGTTCCGTCCGCTTGTTTTTTAGCCCAGAAAGCAAATTTGCCATCTGACTTTTTAATGTGTGGAGCAGTTAATTCAAACACTGCTAGACTAGTTGGCGTAAGAATATTTTGTTCATTTAAATAGTAAACAATAGTTTTAGTATTAAGTTCTTGTTTATTTCCTGTTATTTTAGTTAATGTAACATTTTTATTGTAATAAGCTTTAAGGGTTAAATTTTGAGTTACAGTTATTTTGTCACCACCTTCACCAAATTGTAAAAATTCGTATCCGGCTGGAACATCGTTTTGTGCAAGAGAATAGGCGCTTGCTATTGAGAAATTTGTAACAATTGTTTCATTATTATAACAAGTTGCTGTTAATTCTTTTTCTTGTACTTTTAGCATTTCATTTAAGTAAATTAAGGTTACAATCATTTCTTTTTTATAAATTGCAAAAAGTTCAATATCACTACCATCTATTTGAATTGTAGTTGGCGCTGTGTCTAGTCTTGCATTTTTATTTTGTGACCAACCAACAAATATATACCCATCTTTTAACACTTTGTATTGACTTAAATCAATTTTAGATTTATTTTCTTTAGTAATTTGTTGTGGATTTAGATTTCCCCCATTTTCTTTTGCATTAAATGTAACGGTAAAGAATCTTATAATGCTCCAAGAAAGTGTTTTATTTTTAGCACTACTAGTTAATTTGTAATTGCCCGCCGCGCTACCTTTTAAGCCTACAACAGTTGCAGTGTAATCACCTTCATTTATATATGACGCACCTGCAAGGGTAACACTTAATTCATCATTATTACATACAATTCCATTTTTAAATTGTACTGATATTGTATGGCTTGAGCCTGTATACTTTAATTGAGTATCGTTGTAAATTTTTTCGTTATTATAAATAAACTCAAAGTCGTTTTCACCAATTTCTTTTTGGCTAATTTCAAATGTTTTTGTTAATGCAAATTCAAAATTTTGATTATTAACACAAACTTGGAAACTTGCATTATTTGATGCGTTTTTAGCATTTTTATATAAAATATAATTATTAAGATTGCTACTTAAAGCATCAAATACTATTGCAAAATTTGATAAACCAATGCTTTCATTTTTTGTATCACTTAATTTTACATTTAAACTTAAATTATCAAAGCTTTGATTTTGACCATTGTAATAAACTATTGGTTGAGTTTGAGACGCATTAAAGTAAACACTTACACTGCTTTCGTTTTTAAATTTGTTAATTACAAATTTTTGCGTGCTACTTGTTGAACCTGCATAGTTGTTATCAATTACAACAACAACAAATTCATACTCGCCAGCGTTAGTTTTTGACAATGTAATAGCTTGATTTGTATTTTGAGCATCTCTAATTTCAAAATCGACATTAATTCCGGAAATGGTAACACTTAAATAATCCTTTAACAACGTTTGACTTTCGCCATTATAAGTAAATGTTTTATTAATTACAACGTTTACATTTGCTGTGTTATTTGAATTAATAGTTAGTGTTAGAGGAATGTTGGTTTCGCTTTTTAAATAATTGTCGCTTTCAGGTACTTTTGCAATTACATAATATTTACCCGCATCTATTGGTGCATTTTCTAATTTATTATTAAATACGCCATTAACATAACTTGCATAATATTCAAAACTAGGACTTAAAGTATTTGGAGTAATTGATAATAAGCTATTAAGTTCAGGTGTCACGCCATTATATGTGTGACTTACTAAAATTTCATTCCAATTAACACTACTTATTGCCTTATTAATACCTGTAATAACAATTGTATAATATTCTGCAAAATTATAATTAACTCCACCAATTTCATGATTTAAAACTTTAACGTAAATTTCAATATTATTTTCGGTTGCTTTAAGTGGTTCAATAGTTATTGTTCCATTATTAAAGCTTGCATTTATAAATTGAGAATCAGAAATTTCCAAATCAATATTACTATTAGTTAAAGTAATTAAATTTTGGTCTTTATCTTTAGCAGTTATTGTTACGCTATCACTTTCACCATAAGTTAATGAAATGTTGTTTGTGCTAAAATCAACAATCACTGATTTTTTACCAGTAATTTCAATATTAACACTACCACTTATATCGTTATAGTTTTTACTGTTTACGTCATTTTGATTAATAACAACATAATAATATATTGTCTTTTTGTCATCATCTACTGATTCAACAAAAATTTCTTCTAAATTATACTCGCCTACGCTTTCAATTGTTAATAGGTGTGAAGCGCTTGTATAATTTTCATTTGTAAGTTCATTTAATGAATAATAAACAGTAATGTTATTTGCAAATTGTAAACTTGTAACATTTACTTTTGCGTATTGTTTTGCACCATTAGTTTCTTCTTCAGCAAAAGTTCCACCATATACTGAAAGACCATCAAAATCAGCAGTATTTATTGTTATAGAAATATCAATAGGGTAGTTATTATATGTGTTTGTATCTGGGTTAAAATTAAATGAATATGTATATGTATT
>JAZOQJ010000058.1:0-8651 GCA_045655985.1 Clostridia bacterium
TCATAAGGCCAGACATACGCAGTGCTGGTATTAAATAATCGCTAAACGTAAAGAATGTGCTATTAAAGGCATTTAACCCTCCAAATAATGCCATACCATTACATATTGCCGCCATTGAATGTTCTCGTACGCCAAAATGGATATTTGTGCCCAAAAAGTTATCTTTTGCAATGTACCCTGCATTATCAAAATATGCCCTAGTGCTAGAATTTACGTCAGCGCAACCACCAATAAAATTCATACCATTTTTATATATTTCATTTAATATATTAAAATTCATATCTCTTGCAGAAATATTGTTTTGAGGTGCAATTTTATCAAGTTTAATAAGCGCTTTTTTATTGTATGAAAAATTTAAATAATTTTCTAATTTTTCAGCTTTTGTAGGATACAATTTTTTATATTCTTCAAAAAGCGTGCGCTTTTCATTAATTTTTTTCTTTCGCTCTTCTACTCTATTCTTACAATAATCTTTAACTTCTTTTGAAAACTCAAATGGTAAAGTATTTATTTTAAAACTTTCTTTTAACTCCTTAAGTTCTTCATCATTTAATGGTTTTCCGTGTATTTTATAGTCCCCACAATATTTAGAACCATAGCCTATATTAGTGTTTACAATAACTAAACAAGGTTTATTAGAATTTTTTGCTTTTTTTAATGCTTTTGCAATTTCTAAAGTATTGTTTCCATTTTTAACATTCAAAATATTAAAACCTATAGATTTAAACCTTAAAAACATATCATCGCAAAAAGCAAGGTCAGTTGAGCCTTCAATAGTCATTTTATTCCTATCATAAATTAACACCAAATTGTTTAAATTTAGTGTACCCGCTAAACTTAGGGCTTCGTAACTTATACCCTCCATTAAACAGCCATCACCACAAAAACAATATACCTTATTGTCAAAAAGATTAAATTTTTCTTCATTAAATAATGATCTATAATGTTTTTGAGCAATCGCCATACCCACAGCATTTGCAATGCCCTGTCCTAAAGGACCTGTTGAACAATCAATACCAGGTGTTACTCGCCACTCCGGATGGCCAGGAGTTTTTGAATTTAATTGCCTGAATTTTTGTAAATCATTTTTAGTAACATTAAAATTAAATGCGTTTAATGTTGCGTAATTTAATGCACTTGAATGACCAGCTGAATTTACAAATCTATCTCTAAAAATATTATATGGATCAGATGGATCATAGTCCAAAATATAGGCATATAATGCTTCAAATATTGGTGCAGCCCCTAGCGCCACACCTGTATGACCAGATTTCGCTTTATTTATCATTTCGCATGAAATTACACGCAATTCATTTTTAAGCTGTTCTAAATAAACCATAAATAATTCCTTCTCTATTTTAATTTAAATTAAAATATTTTTTCATTTCATTAAAAATTTTAGGTAGACAAATAATATCATTATTAAAGTTTTCTACAACAATATCTGATTTTGACATAATAAAATCATCTCTATCTTCAAAAACTAGTGAATTTATCTTATTTTCATTATCTGTTAGCATATCTGGTTCATAACTTTCGCGTAAATAAATAATTGTTGCGTTTTGTTTTATTTGCTCCCACGAATCTTTAATATTCAAACTTTCAAAACTAATAGTTATTACCGAATTTTCATATTCACGAGCCGCTTTAATAGCTTTATATACTTGACCTTCAAAGTATTCTATACCTGATATTTTTAACGTTTTTTTATCGATAAAATTATATTCCATAATATCATTTAGGTCGGCATAAAACATGCCTAGTTCATCTGCCAAGGCTTTACCCAATATTTTTTGTTTATTTCTGTTTTGACAGATAAATAAAATATTAGATTTCAACTTTTTACCTCTTTTTATTTAATATTACCACAAAAAAAATATAACTAGCAAGTAAAATTGCAGTTATATTAGTTTATTATTTTTTTCGCGCTTTCGTTTTTCTGTTTTTTCGACACATAAATTACAAATAAGTATAGTAAGTTTTTTAGTCTTTTTAAAATACACAACAAAAACAACTAAAATTAGACCAATAGCTAAGTATATGTATTTAATTTCAAAAGCTTCAAAATAATTTTGAACCCCTGCTTTTCCAAACGCCAAAACTATGTCGTTACACTCACTAGTTTTATATATTCTGCTTTTTAAAACCCCAACATACAAAAGCCTATTAATAACATTTTGATCTGGATGCCCATATGAGTTAGTACTTGACACTGATATGTACGCATATGAGGGTCTAACCTTTTGTAAAAACTCTAATGATGATGAAGTGTTACTACCATGATGTGCTACTACTAAAAAGTCGATATCCGGAAGGCTATATTCATTTAATAAATATCTTTCAGTCCTTTCTGTCGCATCCCCAGTAATCATTAATGTTTTAGCCCCGTGTTTTATAGTTACAACACTTGAAAAATCATTAAGTTGAGATGATGTTTTAAATGACGGAAAATAAAAATCTATATCATAATTAGGCGCGTCAAATGTGCTATTAAGAATTGAAACATTATTAAATTCAGCAGTCCATACATTTGCGCCTTCTACATAAATTTTATTTAATACTTTAGCATAATTTTTATCATAAATAAATGTATACTCACCATTAATTAAACTTTGTTCTTTAAAATTTTCATGTGAACTTTTAACAATAGGTCTTATAATATTTTTTACATTAAATTTATCTAATATATGTAAGGCTCCTCCTATATGGTCGCCATCAGTATGAGACAATATGAATAAATCTATAATATTTGAGTTTGTTAGTTTTTTAATATATTTAACAATATAATTACCATTTTCTTCCAAACCTGAATCATACACCACAATTTTACCATCAGGAAGCTCCACAACCACACACTCGGCTTGTCCCACATCTAAAACATGCATTATTACGCCTTGGTTATTTGTAATTTTTTTAGACTGTTCAAGTGTAATATTATTTAATAATCTGTTAATTTTAAAAGAAAAACAACCACCCATAATAAGAACAACCAAAAAACAAGCGAGAAAAACAAAATCAAAAATCGTAAAAATTCTTTTTTTATTAAAATTATGTTTTGATTTTAGTTTTTTAAGATATTTTTTTGTTATTCTTTCGTATTTATTCATTTATGCTATTTTTATTTTCTTCTTTTAATATTTTAATTTTGTTTCTGGTAAACATTTTTTTAGATTTTCGTTCTTTTTCAAGACCCAATAATAATTTTATTTGCGGAATAGCCTTAAGGGCTGCTTCATAGCCTATTTGTATCATTTTTTGAGCGCCATCTAAACTTGTACTCTTAAAATTTTGCGTGTTAGGTTCAATAAATACATCTGAAAACAATTTGCCTTTTACGGCATTACTTTTCATAACAATACCCAAGCTTGTTGAAAGTATATCTAATAATTTTGTACTTTGTGTACCTTGTCCTCGTGTTGGATTTACATCAATCGAGACAACAAAGTTACAACCCTGATTTCTTAAAACATCTGCAGGTATTGTATTTTGAAGTCCTCCATCCAAAAGCCTATATTTTTCAAAATCCACATAATTAAAAAACCCCGGAATTGCACAACTGCCCGCACATGCCTTTGCTAAGTTGCCTTTAGTTATGTGAACTTCTTGTCCAGATATAATATCAACAGCAACAGCAGTAAACGGCTTTTTTAAATCTGTAATATCAATATCTCCAACGGCATTTTTTATAAGATTTTCAATACCATCAGTTTTACTTGGCATAAAAAACACTTTACTTGTTTTAATATCCTTAGTTTTCAAATTTAGGCCAATGTCAATCATTTCCTGCGCGGTCATACCATTTGCATACAATGCCCCTATTATACTACCAACACTTGTACCTGCAACACAGTCAAAATAAATATTATTTTCTTCAAATGCTTTAATTGCCCCCAAATGAGCAAAGCCACGCGCTCCGCCACCACCAAAAGCAATACCTAAGCAGTTTTTCTTTCTTTTTTTAAAAAAATCTAGAAAACCCATAAACAACCTCATCTATTTCCTTAAACATAATATATCATAAATTAACTTAAATTAAAACAAAAAAGGCAAAGTTTTATACTCTGCCTTTAAGTTTTTTAGTCGTTTTGTTGCAATTTTTTATTAATTGCTTCAATATCTGTTTTAATGTCGTTAACATTCTTAGTTAAAATATTGTATGTTTTTTCTAAGATTGGAAGTCTATCTTCATTATCTTTAAGAACTGCTTCGCAATGTTCAACAGATAGTCTTAGTGCTTCAAGCGCATCAAGTTCATCATTTAATTTTTGTTCTTTTTCTGGGTCAACCACATAATTGCTTACACCAAATAAAGAAATTTTTTGCTTAGCAACAATAGCTTCTTTTCTTCTTAACTTTGCTTGGTCACTTTCGAAAGTCTTTTTAATTCTAGCAAGTGGAAGATATTCTTTTTTATTGTTTTTTAGTTCTTTTTCAGCTTCTTTTAACCTTTCTGTTAAAATATTTAGTCTGTTTTGTAAAGATTCTTGAGATTCTTCATCATCTTGATTTTCAATATAAACTACTTGTGTTTCAAGAATGTTTTTTTCTGCTTCTAGGCTTGCGAATTTAACTTTAGTTTCTTCAATTTGTTTTTCTAGAGCTTCTTTAGCTGCTTTTTCTTCTGAAAGCAATGTTTCAACTTCTTCTCTCTTAATCTTTTCATCTGCTATATCTTTTTGAATAGCTTCAATAGATTTTTTATATTCTTCAATTTGAGCTGTTAAAACTTTTATTTCTTCTGAATCATTTGCTGGAACAGCACCATTTTCTGCCAACCTCTTTTCAGCAAGTTCTCTAGCATCTCTTTCAACAATGTATTGTTCTTCTGCATAATTTTTAGCTTGTTCAAGAGCTTGAATTTGTAATTCGTAAGTTTCTGCAGTCATATCTTCACCTGCAGATTTAGCCTTTTTCTTATTTTCTGCTTTTAAAGATTTATTTTCTTCCCTAAGTTCTTCAACAGTTTGAGTAAGTTTAATGTTATCTTCTTTAAGTGCTTTAAGTTCTTCAGCGCCATCTTCTACTTCAATAGATTCAGCCTTAACAGTAAGTTCAGCAACTTGAGTTGTTAAAGTATCAACAGCCTGAGTTAAAACTTCGTTATTTGCAATTAAATTATTATTTTCAGCAACAATATTTTCGTATTCAGCCTTGCCATTTTCTAATGCTTCAGTAAGTTCACTAATAGCACTATCTTTATCATTACATTCACTTTCGATTGCAAATTTTTCTTGAGTTAATTGTTCTATTTTTAAATTTAGTTCTTTTGTTGCAGTTTCTTGTTCTTCAACAAATTTCATAAATTTATCTTGAAGAGTTAATACTTCTTTATTTTGTTCATCAAGTTTAGTTACTAATTCATCTTTTTGAGTAGTAAGTTCAACTATGTCGCTATTTGCTTTATCTAGTTTTTCTTCATTTTCCCTATTTGTCTCAATAAGTTCTTCTTTTTCTTTGTTTAAAGTTATTATATCCGCTTCAAGTGATGCAATTTCGTTTGTAACATTAGATTGTGCTTCTATAAGCTTTTTATTTTCTTCAACAATGCTATCATAATCAAATTGAGTATTTACGTTTGCCTCTTTTTCATTGTTTAAAGCATCAGTCATTTCAGTAACACTATTTGTAAGAGTTTCTTTTTCAATAATTAATGTAGAATTTTCAGCGCTTAGAGCTTCAACCTTTGTAGTTAAGTCACTAATTTGCGCTTTTAGTTCTTCATTTTCTTTACCGCTAGCGTCTTTTTCTTCAATTTCTTTCTTCAACGCTTCAACACTAAATAAAGCTTCTTCTAAATCTTTAGAAGCTTGTTCACTTAATTTAGCAAAATCTTCATTTTGAGCTTTTAATTCTTCAATAGTTTTTGTGTTTTTACTAAGTTCTGCTTCAAGTTCTGCATTTCTGTCTTGTTCTCTAGCAAAATCAATACTTAATGCTGCTTTCTCAGCTTCAAGTTTTGTAATAGTTTCAGTAAGTTCAGAAACGTTTTCGTCATTAGATACTTCTGCAACAACTACATCGTTATCACTTTCTTCATTTTCATTGTTATCAGTAGCATTTGCTGTAATCATAGTTTTTAGTGTATCAATTTCAGCAAATAACCTATCAAACCTTTCATCGTTTGTTAATGAATTTTCTTCTTTAGTGTTTTGAATTTCAGCAGGGAAAACATCTTTTTGAACATCATCTCTTCTCTTTTTAATAAGAGCGTCAATGTCAAAATCATCCTCTTCGTCATTACTTTCAGCAGTTTCGTTTTCAATTTGTTTTAGAATTTCTTGATATTTTTTATCTAAATCATCATCGTCATCAAAATCAAAATCTTCCTCATCGTCTTCATCAACAATAATTGCCTTAGGTTCTTCCTTTTTAGGTTCAACTTCACCAAAAAAGTTTTCACTTGCAACTTCAGTTTGAGCATTTTGATTAACGGGAGCACATTCCAAGACAGGTTGCTCGTACACTTCTTGTACAGTTTCCTTACCTTTACCCCTTGTAAAGATAGCAACAATTAAATCGCCTAAATAGAAAATGATTAGGCCCATAATAACAACTAGTAAAACAATTAAGATTGCATAGCCAATACCGGCACCAATTGATAAAATATTAAACATAAAACACCTCTTTATTTGCTTTCAGCGCAATTATATCACACCTATAAAAAATTTTCAATACCTTTTTTACAAAAAAATTCATTATTTTTTGATTAAAAAGGCAAACCAAACTGGTTTGTCAATTTAAGAAAATGTACAAGCTTTTAAAGGCGCGTACAAATATATTTTAAAACATTTTTATTAAAAAATTGCAATATTTTAATACTTCTTGTTTTTTCTTATAATTAGGGATTACCGCCTCAATAAGTCGCCAGAAGTTTTTGCTATGGTTCATTTCAAGTAAGTGAGACAATTCATGAACAATAACGTAATCAATTATATCAGGTGGCAGCATTATTAATTTGTAATTTAAATAAACAAATTTTTTACTATCACACATGCCCCATTTTGCCCTAGAAGATATTATTTTGCAACCTTGAGGAGCAACTTTCATAAGGTCGGTTAAGTAGTTAAGCCTAAATATTAACACTTTTTCGGCTTCTTTAAGATAAAACTCCTTAATAACCTTTTTCTTATTGCAATTTTTAGGGAGCAAAAAAGTTGAGTTTCGATACTCAAGACTTTTAATTCCTTCAACAAGCGATATTTGACACCTTTTCCCCAAATAAAAACATTCTTCTAAGTCCAAAATCTTTTGATTTTGCATCAAAATGGATTTTGTTTCGTTTTGTTTTTTTCTTATCCAAGATTGTTTTTGTTCGACAAAAGAAAAAATTTCATTATTTGATAATTTATAAGGTGCATGAACAATTAAGTCGCCTTTATCATCAATTTTAAGAGTCAGTTTTCTTGTTGAACTTCTTTTAATTTCTTTTGGTGTAATCATAATACATTTTTTATTTTACATTATCTTAAAATTATTTGCAAATAAAAATTAAAATTTAAATAAACCTATAAAAAAACAATTCGCATTCATTAAATAAAACTAATTTTTTATACTAATTTTTTTACTTGCATAGTACCATAACTACTGAGAAAAATAAGAAAATTAATTTTTTTTGCATAGTATATTAATTTTTGTTTTACAAAGTAATTGTTTTTATGTATAATAACCTTGAATGCGAGGATGTAATTTATGAAAGAAAGTATATGCTCACAAAGAGGCTCTGTTTATTCGTTTTTACTTACTGCTCTTAAAAATGGCGAAAAGTACGCTTACGAAATTGGTAAAGCTGTTAAAGAAATCAGCGGTGGTCAATTCATTTTAAAAGAAGCGAGCCTTTATAGCGGACTTAAGCGTTTAGAGGCGCAAGGCTTTTTAACGTCCTATATAAAAGAGCAAGAAAATGGATTAAATAGACGATATTATAAATTAACTGAAAGCGGTTTAGCACGCCTAAACAACATTAATTTTTCTTGGGATAATTCGCAAAAAGAAACTATTTCTAAAGCATTCAGTGAACAGCCTGCGAAAAATGAAAACGATAATACTGAAGAAATTGCTCAAGACACCTCCACCCTAAATAGTATTACAATTAGTAGCGAGGACGAAACACTTACTAAACACTATATTAGTGAAAATCAGCAAGACTTATTTGAATTAATTTCTAAAGAGAATGGCTCAAATAGTAGTGAAAACACATCAACTTATTACAAACAAAAAACAACTTCAGAAAGCGATGCTTCTGAGTTAATGGCTGAGAACGAACATGCACAAGAGTTAAAAAATAGTGAGCCCACCCCTACCTTAAAGGTTAATGAATTAGAATTTGATAATTTAAAAAACAATTACAAAACTTTAGGTACATCTTTTTTAGACAAAATCAATTCTGAGGATATAAAGCCATTTAATTGTGAATCAAAAAAGGTTCAAAGCGCTATAAATGTCGAACCTAAAGAAAAACCTTTAGAGGTTAAGGAAATAGAACCTGTTAAAAATACTGAAAATAATTTTGAACCAAAAATTAATATTGATGAAATTTTTGGAGATTTATGTGTTAAAAGCACTAATAGCGAAAATACAGCAAATAATATTTCAATCATTGAAGAAAAAAGCACTGAATTAAACACAACTAAAAAAGAAGAAGTAAAAGAAGA
>JAZOQJ010000059.1:0-6466 GCA_045655985.1 Clostridia bacterium
CCAAAGTCGATAACATTACGAACTGTTCCTGTCATCATCATGCCTATTTTTAAATCTTCCATACCCATAACGTCAGTCCTAAGCATAGGTGCAGGAAGAGCGTCTCTAATATCTCTACCAGGTTTTTGAAGTTCTTCAACAATATCTTTTAAAGTAGGAATGCCAACGCCAACTTTTTCGCTAACTTTATTGTAGCCTGTAGTTTCAACTAGTTCTGCAAGACGTTTAATATTTCCGTTTTTAACGTCATCATCTGTCATGTTAAATTCTTCTAAAAGTTTTAATGCTGCGTCATAACTTTCAGGGTGTACCGCTGTGTTGTCTAACACGCTTTCTCCATTTGCAATTCTTAAAAAGCCTGCACATTGCTCAAAGGCTTTGTCGCCTAGTTTAGATACTTTTAATAACTCTTTTCTATTTTTAAACGCACCATTTTCTTCACGGTATTTTACAATGTTTTTAGAGATTCCGGCATTTAATCCACTTATTTTTGAAAGTAAACTTGGGCTTGCTGTATTTAAATCAACACCAACGCTGTTTACACAACTTTCAACAACACCTTCTAAAACATCTGTAAGCCTTTTTTGAGGCATATCGTGTTGATATTGACCAACACCAATAGATTTTACATCAATTTTTATAAGCTCTGCTAAAGGGTCTTGTAAACGCCTTGCAATAGAAACTGCACTTCTTTCTTCAACGTGGAAATCAGGGAACTCTTCAGCGCCTAACTTGCTAGCAGAGTATACAGACGCGCCCGCTTCATTAACAACCATGTAGTTAACAGGCCTACTTGCTTTTTTAATTAAGTTTGCAACAAATACTTCGCTTTCATGACTAGCAGTACCATTTCCAATTGCAATGCTATCAACTTTGTGTTTAGCAATAAGGCGAAGTACAACAGCTTCAGCTTCCTCAATTTTATTATGAGGTGGAGTAGGGTAAATAACACCTTTATCAAGAACAGTACCGTTTTCGTCAATAACTGCTAACTTACAACCTGTTCTATACGCTGGATCTAAACCTAAAATAACTTTGTGTTTTAAAGGTGGTTGCATTAAAAGTGGCTTTAAGTTGACTTCAAACATTTTAATTGCTTGTTCGTTTGCTTTGTCTGTAAGTTCATTCCTAAGTTCACGCTCAACACTTGAAGAAATCAATCTGTCAAAAGAGTCAACACAAGTTTCTTCTAATTTTTCTTTCCAAATGCTATCGCCTTTAATAAACATATCACTTAAAATAGCATAACATTTTTCTTCATTTAAGTTAACAGTAACTTTAATGCAATTTTCTTTTTCGCCACGATTAATTGCTAAAATTCTATGACTTGGCATTTTGTTTGCGACTTCTTTTTTAGAGTCGTACATAGAATATGTTTTTACATTTTCGCCATCTTCTTTAAGTTCAGTTAAAATTTCAGCAGTTTTAAAAACAAAATCTCTAATTTGTTCTCTTGCTTCTTTAGTGTCAGATATATTTTCGGCTATAATATCTAAAGCACCTTGAATGGCTTCTTCACTAGTTTCAACCTTTTTGCTTTCATCTTCATCGTCATGAATATATTCAGCGGCAATTAAGTTAATGTCGCCAGTTTTATCTGTTTGAGCTAAAATTCTGTTAGCAAGAGGCTCAAGCCCTTTAGCAATAGCAATAGTTGCCCTGGTTTTTCTTTTTGGTCTAAAAGGCCTATAAATATCTTCTAGTTCGGTTAAGGTAATAGCTTCATCAATTTGCTTAGTAAGTTCTGGTGTTAATTTTCCTTGCTCATCAATAAGCCTTGTTACTTCTTGCTTTCTAGTATCTAAACTTCTTAAATACTCAAGTCTGTCAGCAAATACACGAATAGCTTGGTCGTCCATAGAGCCATGCATTTCTTTCCTATAACGAGCAATAAACGGAATAGTACAACCTTCGTCAATCAAATTAATGATGTTTTGTGCGTGGTTTTCTTTAATATTAAGTTCCACGCTAAGTGCTTTAGCAAAATCCATAATTTTTACAATAATTTTGTTGATAAACTCAACATTTCTCCTTTACAATATTTGATTTAATTACGCCTATTAAAACTTTAAATAAATCTTTTTGAGTATATCATAACAAATTTTTTTTTGCATAAATTTAAATACAATTTATTTATAAATTTTAATTTATGAGTATTATTAAGTTTCAATAATTGACATAAAGTCATATTTTTGTTATCCTCTTATAAGAAATAGGAGAAAATATATGAATTTTATTTTTGATTTAGATGGGACTTTGGTGTGGGAAGATTCTAAAAAAATGTACGAAACTTATTTTACGTTAATTTCAAAAAGGTTTAATAAAAAATTTGGTTTAAACCCACATGATTTTGTTTTGGCAATGCAAAAAACAATGAAAACTATGGATGAGTCTTTAGGCGATAAAAATATTCATGATTTGTTTTTTTATAACCTTTTAAATTTTGTTAGTATTAATTACAATGAAATGGTTAATGAGTTTAATGAGTTTTATGATAATGAATTTGATGAGGTTTTAAAGGCATATACTAAAAATGAAGCCATGCTTGAAGCTGTAAAAATTTTAAAAAGCATGGGACACAAAATAATTATTGCAACAGACCCATTTTTACCAAAAGTGCCGGTTGATAAAAAAATTATTCATGGTGGTTTTAATTTAAGTGATTTTGATTTTATTTCTTATAATACAAATGCGCACTATGTTAAATCTAGTCCAAATTTTTTTGAAGAACTATTTTTAAGCCTTAATTTAAATCCAAAAGAAACTATTGTTGTCGGCAATACAATACCTACGGATATTCCGTCTTTTGAGGTGAAAGATGCGTTTATTTTAAGTGAATCTGTAAAGGTTAAAGGCGAAACTACAATACCTTACAAAATACTTTCTGTAAATGAATTTTTAAGCATTGTAAAAAATGATTTTTGTTGTGCAAAATAAAAAACTACTTTAAAAGTAGTTTTTTTTATTCAACAGTTACGCTTTTTGCTAAATTGCGAGGTTTATCTGGATTAATTCCTTTTTGTGTACTTACTAAATAACTTAAAAGTTGAAAATATGTTATACAAACTATTGGCATTAAATCTTCTTCAAAATTTTGCAGTTTAATTAATTTATGTACAAAATCTGTTTTGCTTTTTGGTAAATCTAGTTGAGTTATAAGTATAACTTTTGCCCCTCTAGCGTATGTTTCCTGCGCGGCATTAAGTGTTTTGTCTAAAAGTTTTTTTTCTGTTGCTAAAACAAAAACATATGTTCCATAATTTATAAGCGCTAAAAAGCCGTGCTTAAGTTCGCCAGAAGGGTATGCTTCACAATTAATATATGTTATTTCTTTAAGTTTTAAACTGGCTTCTTTACATGTTATATAGTCAAAGTCTCGCCCAATAAAAAACGCAAAATTTTCGTAAGTGATTTCTTTGGCAAGCTCAATAAGTTCATTTTTTTGAGGCAAAATTAGTTGACTTATAATTGTTTTTATATCGTAAATATAATTATAGTTTAAATTGTATTTAACATTTTGTAAATGACGAGAGAACATGTACAAAATACAAATTTGCGCGTTATAGGCTTTTGTTGAGGCTACTGCTTTTTCAGGACCTGCACAAACGGGAAAAACAATTTCAACATTTTTAGCAAGAGTGGAGTATAAAACATTGGTTAAAGCTATGCATTTTGCACCTTTTTGCTTTGCGATTTCAAGGCAATTAAGGGTGTCGGCAGTTTCTCCACTTTGGCTTACAAAAATGCACATTGTTTTTTTATCTATTATTGGGTTTTGATATCTAAATTCACTAGCAATAAATGCCCGACTTTCAATGCGCGCAAATTTTTCTATATATTTTTCTCCCATACAAGATGCGTGATAGGCAGTGCCACATCCTATAAAATATATTTTATTAATGGTTTTTACAAAATTTTTGTCAATTAAGTTAAATGGATTATTGTTTAAATATGTGTTGTGAATGCGTTTTAAAACTTCAGGTATTTCATGTATTTCTTTAAGCATATAATGAGGGAAAATATTATAAGTTTCGTTACTTTCAACAATATCAAGTTTTGTAGGGGCTTTTTCTATTAAATTTTGATTTTTATCATAAAACCTAAGGGAGTTTAAAGTTGCTTCACAAAATTCATTGTCGTTTAAACAGTAGTATTGGGTAGCCATATCAACAAAGCAAATGGGGTCACTTGCAATTATCACTTTTTTACTTGTTTTTGTTATGTAAAGTGGGCTTTTATACTTTGCTAAATAAATGGTGTTGGGCGTGGTTGAATTAAGTGCGCATATGGCATATGAGCCCTGTAATAAATTAATTGAATTTATAAAATTTGACAAAACACTTTCATTCTTTTTTTCATTAAATTCTAATAGCATAGGAATAGTTTCGGTGTCCGTTTCACTAATAAATTTTATGTTGGAATTATTTTTAATTTTTAACTTAATTTCGTTAAAGTTTTCAATAATACCATTATGTACAACTGCCCACTTTTTATTTTGGCTTAAGTGTGGGTGCGCGTTAATTTCATTTGCGACGCCGTGAGTTGCCCACCTAGTGTGGGCTATGCCAATATTAGAGTTGTTTTCAATAATTTTATTTTCAAGGTTTACAATAAAACCTTCTTGTTTAGTAACTTCAATTTTGTTACATTTTATTGTAGCAACTCCTGAAGAATCGTACCCCCTGTATTCCAATTTTTTTAATAATTTAATTAATGTAGATTGCGCATAATTTTGTCCTATAAAACCTACAATTCCGCACATAAATTTATCCTCCAATTATCTCCATAAGTCGTTTATTTGTAAAATTACTTTTTCTATTTGTTTAGCGCTTGTGTAAGCGGCCTCTTTATTTAAACTTTCACACATAATACGTATTTTATTTTCAGTGCCGGATACTCTTACCATAACACGTGCGCCATCGCCTAAAAATTCTTTTTCTTTAATAATAACTCTGTTTAAAAGTTCACTGTTTATTATTCTCATTTTATCTGAAACTGTACAATTAATGTTAATTTGTGGATAAAGCGTAGCATCATTAAGTTCACTTATCTTTTTGTTTTTTTCTTTGCACATTTTTGCAAGTTGTAATCCCGTTAAAATGCCATCTCCAGTTGTTGCGTACTCTTTAAAAATAACGTGTCCAGATTTTTCTCCGCCTAAAGATAAGTTTTCTTCTTCCATTTTTGCAATGACGTATTTGTCCCCAATGTCAGTTCTAATTAAATTTATTCCATTTTCATTAAGTGCTTTTTCAAGACCCATATTTGTGTGAGTTGTACCCACTAAAGTATTTTTATAAAGTTTTCCTTTTTCTTTTAAATATTTTCCTAGCATATATATTATTTGGTCGCCATCAATTATGTTGCTGTTTTCGTCACATGCCATAATTCTGTCCGCGTCCCCATCGAATGAAAATCCAATGTCGGCTTTATATCTTTTCATAGCTCTTACTAAAGTTTCTGGACAAGTCGCGCCACAGTTGTTGTTAATATTTGCGCCATTTTCTTGGCAGTGTGTTGCAATAACTTTTGCGCCCATTTTTCTAAAGACGTTTGGTGCAATTCTATACGCTGCTCCAAACCCAGCATCTAAAACAATTGTAAGACCTTTAAGAGAGTGGCTAGTGGTACTCATTAAATGCTGTTCATATAGTTTTATTAAATTAAAATCTTGTATATAAGAGCCAATTTTTTCGGCAGAAACACAAAATTCATTTGCAAATTTTTTTTCAAGTTCTTCTTCGCGCTTGTCACCAAGTTTAATGCCATTGTGGTCAAAAATTTTAATGCCGTTATATTCGCTAGGGTTGTGGGAAGCACTTATAACCACTCCAAAATCTGCCTTAACTTTTTTAGTAATATAAGCAATTCCAGCAGTTGGGCATATGCCAATATCAATTATATTCGCCCCACTTTTCATTGCTCCTACACAAAAGGCAGAAGTTATAAAACTACCGCTTACTCTTGTGTCTCGCCCTATAATAATAGTTGGCTGTTCTTTGCTTGCGCCTAAAGCGTTTCCGCATTTTATTGCAATGTTATATGTAAGACTGTCATTAACAACTCCACGTATGCCGTCTGTTCCAAAATATAATCCCATACCTTTTCTCCTTTAAAAGTTTTTACAAGCATTTTTACCCCCAAAATATGAAAACTTGTAAAACTAATACAAATATATGTCGTTTTAATAAAAAATGTGCGTACAAAAACACCTTTAATACACCTATTTTCTAAAACTTTGCGATTATATTTAATATGATTATAAATTGCAAATTATTTTTAAAAGTAGTTTAATTTTTATGATAATTTTTTATTTTTTTATTATATTTGTTAATATTTAACCCCCAAATTTTGCAAACTTGTAAAAATTATTAATAATAAATAAATTTAAACAAAATAATTTCAATTAAAAATTTACAAAAAATAACAAAATTTGATTGCAAAAAACTTAGTGTTTAAGTATAAT
>JAZOQJ010000060.1:0-7992 GCA_045655985.1 Clostridia bacterium
AAATAAAAATGTAAATGTGGTTGATATTTTTAACAAGTTAATTATTTCAACTGATTCATACAATGGGTATTTCCCAATTTTTGACCTTTATTGTGATATGCTTGAGGCAAATGATACTAACGCGCTAGAGTGGGTTTCAAAATCTTTTAATAAACTTACAGGCTGGGAAAAAAACTGGTATGACTCAATTAAAGATAGTATTTAAAATAGGCTATATGCCTATTTTTTTTTAATTTTAAAAAACCTTTCAACAATAATTTTAATAAAAAATTTAAAAAAGTTTATTTTTTATTTGCAGTTGTTGTTTTTTTCGTGCTAGTATTAATTAGAAGAATGTTAAAATTAAGTCTTTTAGGACCCTGAAAGGCTCGTTTTGTTCTAAACTCATAGGTTGGTGGTTGTATGGTTAAAAACGCGTTTTATAGTTCTGCAAAAACTGATATATTGGCATTTTTGGAGGAAAATTATCCAAATTTTCCGCAAAAACTGCAACCATATTTAATTTCGCTTTTTTCATCTATTGGTCGTTATGAGGAAGAGGGGCAAAAAATCAGGCCGTCAATTTTGTTTACAAATAATATTGAAGCGCTTGTAAAAGCAGTGCCATCTGGCCATAAAATACCTTTTTTTGAAGATGAAAACGAAGGTATGTTTTATCAAAGGATAAAATCACTAGCAACATTTTGTGTTCATGAATGGAATATTTACATTGTTGCGCATGAAGATAAAATAATTTATGGTATTTATAAGGCATTTACTAGTTTGAAAGAAAAAAAATTCGACTCCTTAATGTTTTCTAGTGAGGCACTAAAGGAAAAGACAGACAAAATATTTGCAATCCGTATTAAACCATATAGTACGTATTGTATAAATATGACAAGTTTAAAAGGTAGCGTGCTTAATATTAGCTATGCTTTGGAAGAGAGAAAAGTTATTAACTTTAACGATGAAATTGCAGATTTTGTTGACGCTAGTTTTTCAAAATTAAGGACAACTCGTAATAAATTAAGAGAAATTAAAATACTATATCAAAATATATTTGGTAGGGTGTTTAATGAGGCACATGGAACAATTTGTGTAGTTGTTGATAAAGAATATGAAGATAATGGCTTTTTTGCTGATGGTATATGGCTTAAAGACCCCATTGAACTTAATAAGTTGTTTAATTCTGCAAAAACTTTTTCCGAGCAAAAACTTGAATCTATTTCACAGGTATTCATAGATATGCTTAATTATGATGGTATTACAATAGTTGATAATGCAGGACGAATACGTGCATATAATGTATTCGTTGAAACAAATCAACATAATAAAAGTCATATTTTAGGTGGCGCGCGAAAAAGGGCAGCCTTTGCCATTATTGATTCTGGTTGCAAAAAAATTGTTGGCGTATATTTCCAAAGCCAAGAGGGTGAAGTTTTCTATCAGCGCGTACGAACAAAAAAAGCAAGTAAGCCTGTTTGTAAATATCAAAATAAGTCCTCAAAACCAGTTCAGGAAAAACAAATAAAACAAACTGAAAATCAAAATAAAACAATAAAAAAAGAGAGTTAAAGCCTCTCTTTTTCTTTTTGAGACGAAGTCTTAATAATATCGTTTTCTTAAGTATACATTGCTGTTTGAATTATTAATGAGACGTGGTCTCATATGAGTTATAACACAGTAACAATTAATAAGCAAAAAAACAAAAAAACAATCTTATTGCAATTTTAAAATAAATATGCTATAATATTTTTATTAAAGAGGTGGTGCTTATGACAAAAATTACTTTAACCGAACTAACGTTTGGGATAATGGAAAAAATTATAAGTTCAAGTAAATTAGAAAGCAAAGAACAAGTTGTGAAAGAAGCAAAGGCGTATGCTAATAAAATTGCTGCAAAAGACTCCCCAAAGGAACTACTTGTTGCGGCTTTTACTGCTGTTGAAAAAATAGAACTACTGACTTTAGATGATTTAAAAGATATAAAAAGAGTTATTTTGCTGTAATTTTTGTGGTCATGAAACAGGCATAAAAAAAGATGTATTATAAAAAAATAAAAAATTTTAAAAAAAGTGTTGACTTTTGTATAATGTTTTGATACAATAGCATTGCGTTAACGTGGGGGTATAGCTCAGTTGGCTAGAGCACCTGCCTTGCAAGCAGGGGGTCAAGAGTTCGAGTCTCTTTATCTCCACCATATTATAGAAGCATAGCTCAGTCGGTTAGAGCACCACTCTGATAAGGTGGGGGTCGGTGGTTCGAGTCCACTTGCTTCTACCAAAGTAGTAGGTTCAGCCTACTTTTTTTTTTGTGCAAGTGAACTCTCGCCACCGAGGTGGTTCCCGCCGCTCATTATATTCGCTTTCAGGCCGTCGCAATATTCATTGCTCCCTCTTCGATGAAAACTTGCCACAGGCAACTTTTCCGGGCGCTCATCGCCACTTGCTTCTACCAAAGCAGTAGGTAAAACCTACTTTTTTTTTTGTGCAAGTGAACTCTCGCCACCGAGGTGGTTCCCGCCGCTCAATATATTCGCTTTCAGGACTCGCAAATACGTAGAATAATGAAAATTCACTATAAATAATAACAGATAAAAAAGTTTTTAAATTCCAAAAAATAAATATTGTAAAATCGCTTGACTTTAGTGCTTTGAATTTGATATCACATCTATGGTAAAAATTGCCTAAAATCGATTATTAATTGAGTAAAAAAAATCTCAACCAATGGTCGAGATTAAGGTTGGATTGAAATGAATCTTGCTCCGCCAAGATCAGAGATTCGTTTCAAGAAAGACAACGACAAGGAGGTAGTCTTTTCGTTTTTTATTATAGACTAAGCGAAGGTCGTTGTCAATAAATTTTCTATAAAAATTCAAAAAAATAAATATTTTAAAGAGAATTTACTTGAAAACGGTCTTTTTTAATTTAAAATTTACCAAAAATCAAACAAAGGAGGTGAAATGATTTATCTAAAAAATTTAATAATTCAAAAGAGCAAAAATTAATAAAAATACGGAGGTAAAAAATGAACATTATTAAAAATTTTGCAACAAAAATAAAATGTGATTTAGAGTTTAACACTCATTTAAAAAATAATGGATTAAAATTTAAGTTTTACTATTCCAATGATGACGTGAGAATTTTTCGGGGCATTTTTGAAGGCTCCGATGTGATTTTGTTTGATGCTGATATTAAAAATAAAGAGGGGTTATTTATAACCGACCCTAAAAATAATAAATATTTTGTCAAACATATTAATACAAGCAAAAAAGAATATCAATTTCAAAACAAAGACGGGGAAATGTTTTCAAAGTTTTTGGATGAAGTAATAATAAGCGATGAGCCTATTGTTAAAACATCAGTTAATTATATTGATAATTCTAAAAATTATGCAATAAAAACCAAAAAAAGTCAGTTATGGTGTAAAAATCCAAAACAGGATAATGTGATAGATGTAAAACCTAAAATAAATTTTCATATATAACAAAAAGGCGCTTTTTTAGCGCTTTTTTATTGAGATATGTATTTAGATAATTTATACGTTTTTAGATTGCTCATAGGCTTTGCGTACTGCTATGGCTAATTGGTCGCTACAAGAGGTTTGTTTAAAGCCACAAGTGTTGTTTTTTAACTTTTCCTCGATAACTTCAACGCTCATGCCGTCAACAAGTTTTGAAATTGCTTTTAAATTGCCATTGCAACCGCCTGTAAATTGAACATTTTTAACTATATTGTTTTCAATATCAAATTCTATTTTTGAAGAGCATACGCCAATTGGTTTATAAATATAATGCATTTTTACCTCACTTGATTTTTAATATTATATGATAAAAAAGGATTAAAGTCAATAACATAAGATTTCATTTTAAAACTTTTTAACAAAAGCTTTTATTTTGCTTTGATTTTTATGACTAAAATATGATATTCTATAAAAAAATAAGGTGGAAATTGTATGAAGTTGCTTGATCCTTTATATAAAGCTTATAAAAAGCAGGAAGATAAAAATGCGGAAATTTTTGCGGATGAGATAAAAAATAAAGAAACCGTACAAAAGAGTAAAAGGCTTGGCATTAAAAGTATTATATATTCTAGTTATGTAATGCTTCTTATTATGGTTATGGTTGTGAGTTTGTATTTAATCACAATTGTTCCAAATGATTTATTTTGGCTCAAAATAATTGTATGCCCACTTGCAATTTTGGTGTGTGTTATACTTATTATAGTTTTTCGTGCTATTGCGGTAAGTTCTTTTATGTATCAATTTAAACTTAATAAAACAGCAACAAGTTGGGGCGCGTTATCTATGACGATTATACCTATAATAATTTTTATTGTTGCTATGATATTTATAATCATTTCAGTGGGTTAAAAAAAGAGGAAAAATCCTCTTTTTTTAATTATTAAATACTTTTAGCTTTTTTTAATGAAGCTATAATTATTGAAGCTTGCAAAGGTACTCCAATGATAAATATTAACCAAATATTTAAACTAATAAATTGCAAATAAATTGCGGCAATTAAAGACCAATTAAATAGTGATTTCCAAATTGCTTTACCAATTCTAAGACGCCATTTTATACTCATGTAAATTCCAACCGAACAAGTAACGGGTGCGCCCCAAACGAAAATTTGCCAAAATGAAAAATTGTAGATAATTTGAGCGTAAACGAATATTATTGAGACTATAGTCCATATAGAACAAATGATTGATAATAAAAATATAATATCGTTTTTTGAAGGAGATATGACGCTTGCTTTATTATCAATTTTATGTTCGTCAAAAAAATATGTAATAGGCACGTCAAATACTTTACTTAGTGTTTGCAAAGTTTCAACATCCGGTACAACTTCTTTATTTTCCCAGCGAGATATGGCTTTATCCGAATAGTTTACTTTCTTTGCTAATCCTACTTGTGTTAAACCTTTTTGTTTGCGTAAATCAATAATATTGTTCGCAATAATTTCTCTTAAGTTTTCCATATAAAAATTTTATCATTGTTTTTTTAGTTTGTCAAACAAAAAATAACAAATTCTCGCATAGCGGGAGTTATTAAAATGTTATTCTCGCTCTTGAAAATTGTTCGAGAATATTTTATTTAAAAATAATTTACATATTTTAAAACAATTTGATATAATAAACTCGAAATTCAAAAGAAAAGGAGATTTTGGCATGAAATTTAATTTAGAAAACAAACAGCTTTATGAATTAACATTGTCGCAAGAGGTAACAACTTTACAATGTAAGTATACAATTTTTAAACGGATTATGAATATTTTAACTTCAATGACATCAAAAACTGAACTTGATTTTGAGGTTTTAAAAAAGGCTTTTAATATTGTTGCTCAAAGAAACGATTGTTTAAGGCTTAAGTTTGTAAAACATAATGGAAAATTAATGCAGTTTTTTGAAGATAAAGTAGAATTTAATATACCAGTAATGGAATTTAATACAAAACAAGAGCAAGAAAAATTTATTAATAAAGTAAGGCGTAAAACAATCGGCTATAAAAAAGGCGAAGTAGTTGAACCATATTTTATTAAAACACATGATAAAAAATTTATGGTTTTGATGAAAGTTGCTCATTTAATATTAGATATTTACGGCATTAACATGATTTATAAAGATTTATTTGAAGTGTATGACGCGCTAAAAAACAATAAAGAAATGCCTCCAATGCCAGTGCAGTTTGAAGAAATTGTTAAAATTGACTTACTTAGAAAGCATGATAAATCATTTAATGAAAAGAATGAAGAGTTTTATACTAACTATTTTAATGAAAAGGAAGAGCCTTTTTATGCGGGAATTGGTGGTGTGAATTCGGAAGTTTATAAAGAGCAACAACGAAAAAACAAAAGAGCTATGAATATGTTGTTTTTTGATATTGATACTAAGGGTTATGAACATAAAATTGATAAAACTTTAGTTGAAAAAATGGTGGATTTTTGTAAAGAAACTAAATTTTCTTTTGCTAATTTAATGTTTTATTTATGCTCGTTAAATTGTGCTAAGCTTAATAATAATCAAAAAAATATGTTGCCGTTAGAACTTTGTAATTGCAGGGGCTCGTATCAAGCTAAAGCGTGTGCTGGTATGAGGGTTCAAAGCCTTGCGTGCTATACTTCGTTTGATTATGAAAAATCGTTTACTGAAAACTTGGCTGATTTTAGTATGAGCCAAGGAAAACTTTATAGGCATATAGGTTATTCTGATACGAAAGTGCAATTTTTATTACATAGCGCATGGAAATCTCCGTTTTTATCTACATATTTTGCGCTTGCATTTTCATTTATTCCATTTGTCATGCCAGAAGATTTAGAATTTTTCTTATATAGCAACGAAAAGAGCGTGTTGCCTTGCTATATGGCGCTTTTGTATAATGCTCAGAAAAATGAAATTATTATGGATTATGATGTTCAAACTAAAATTATTAGTGAAGAAGATGTTAAAAATTATCATAACAGTTTATTAAAATTAATTGATACTGTTTTAAATAATCCAAATTTAAAACTTAAAGATTTATAAAAAAAAGTTGGAAATTTTCCAACTTTTTTTTGTTTGTTAAAAATCACAATTTTTAGGTGTTCTTGGGAATGGTATAACGTCACGAATATTTTCAATACCTGTTAAATACATGATAAGTCTTTCAAGACCCATGCCAAAACCAGAGTGAACGCAAGAACCAAATTTTCTTAAATTAATAAACCAATCAATAGGAGCTTTGTCAACGCCCATTTCATTACATCTATTAATTAATTTTTCATAATTTTCTTCTCTTTGGCTACCGCCCATTAATTCGCCGGCTCCTGGAACTTCAAGGTCAACAGCAGCAACTGTTTTGTTGTCCTCATTGACTTTCATATAAAATGCTTTAATATCTTTTGGCCAGTTTTTAATAAACACAGGTCCGTTAAAATATTCAGTAATGTATTTTTCGTGCTCTTTAGCAATGTCGCCACCTTCTTGAGGTTCAAATTCCCACTTATTAGGCGCTTCTTTTAAAATTTTAATAACTTCAGCGTGGTCAATCCTTGTGAAATTGCTGTTTACTAATTTTGATAATTTTTCAATTAAACCTTTTTGAACAAACTTATTTAAAAATTCAAGTTCGTCCTTGCAATTATCTAATACACTTTGTACTACAAATTTTAGCAAGCCTTCTTCAATATCCATTAAGCCATCTAAATCACAAAAAGCAATTTCTGGTTCAATCATCCAAAATTCATTTGCATGAGTTTTGGTGTTGCTTTCTTCAGTCCTAAATGTAGGTCCAAATGTATAAATTTTACTAAATGCCAATGCGTAAGCTTCACCATGAAGTTGCCCTGTACCTGTAATGTATGCTTGCTTACCGAATAAGTCACGACTCATATCAACACTGCCGTCTTCATTTTTAGGAAGTTTGTTAAAATCAAGTTTAGTTACTTTAAACATTTGGTCTGAGCCTTCGCAGTCAGTTGTTGTAATAAGTGGGGTGTTTACATACATATAGCCATTTTGTTGAAAGTATGTGTGAATTGCGATTGATGCCACATTACGCACCCTAAACACAGCATTAAATAAGTTTGTCCTTGGCCTTAAGTATGCTTGCTCGCGTAAAAATTCATAAGAATGACCCTTTTTTTGAAGGGGGTAAGTTTCGTCAGTGGCGCAGAAAATTTCAATATCATTACTTTGTATTTCAAATGGTTGTTTGTTGTTTGGTGTTAAAACGACTTTTCCTTTGCAAATTACTGAAGAACCTGCATTAAGTTTTTCAACTTCGCTAAAATTTTTAAGAGTGCTTTGAAAAATAACTTGCACGCCTTTAAAAGATGTGCCGTCGTTTACATCAATAAAACCAAAGTCCTTAAAACTTCTTACACTTCTAACCCATCCACAAACCATAATTTCTTTGTTGTCAAAAGCAGAAGGGTTTTTATAAATTTCTTTAATATCAGTTTTTTTCATGTCTGTAATCTCCAAAAAATATATACAATTATACTACAATTATTTTTTTTTACAATAGGTTGTA
>JAZOQJ010000061.1:0-15462 GCA_045655985.1 Clostridia bacterium
AGCATTTTTTATTGTTGCTCTGTCTTGTGTAAGTAAAATATTTAACAATTCATCATCTGTAAGACAATGTAATTTTTTATTGTATGAACTTAAAACAGAATTCATAGCATTTGTATTTCTTTCATGAATAATTGGAGCTACAAATATTCCAGTAACATTTTCTCCATCAAAAAGTCTTATATGGTCAGGAACTGAAGCTAGTTCTGCAGAAAATTGTTGAGATTTTGATTTTATTGTAGTTAGTTCTAAAATATATGTAAAATCATCAATTTTAAATATAATATCAGGAGTCCCAGTTTTTCCACCTGGAGCAGGCACAGGTAAACCAAATTTACCTTTTTTACCATTCCAAAAAACATCATCTATAATATTTTTATTTTTAAGAATTGATAGTAATTTAAAGAATAAGTATTCATAATGAGCACCCCTTAAATTTTTATCTTGAAGTTTATCAATCTTAAAACATTTATTGAGAGCTTGTAATTTTTTGACCATTATTGAGTCAAAGTTTTGAGCGTTTGAATGTTCAATAATTCTTTTAGCCAATTCTTCAGCGGTTTGGTCAACTTGTTGATTTGATGATGTTTGGCCATTAGTTAATTCAATAGGCCTTTGCTTATAATCAAATGTGAATTCTTTAGAATATATTGTTTTTCCAGAATCGCAACTTGAACAAACTATTTGATATTTTACGTTATCAAATACAGGTATTACAATTTGATTTTTATCTTCTATCATATCAATATAGAGAGATTTATTTGCATCTTTTATTTCTATTAAACAATCTTCATCAAGAAAATTTTTAAAGATTATTTCAAATGGTGGTTTTGTATGTTCTTCACGACCTATATATTCAACCCACAAATCTAAATCATCTTTAAAATCAAATGCTTCAACATTACTATTTACTGCTAATAGATTGTCAACAAATTCAGAATATTCTTTTTTAATTCGAATTGCATTAATGTTTGAATCGCGATTTGTTGGAGTAATTTTTATTAGTTCAACAATGCCGGTTGTTAAGCAAAGATTTTCGTAATATGCAGAAGATGGTGCTTGAACTAAAGAAATATTTCCTAAATGTGTATTTCTAAATTTATTGATTAAAGAACTTCTTTCTTCTATTGATAATTTTCTAAAATTAATTATCTCTTGTATTCTTAATTCAAGTTCAGACTCATCTTTTGTTTTGAAAAGGAAATATGCAATTTCTTCTCTGTCTAAATATCCTAGCGATTTTATTAATTTTAAAGTTAATCTAAAAGGGAATACAAAAATATTTTCACAGTCTTTTAAGATTACAGGATTTGTTATTTGAAGTTTTGTCATTTGTTGTAATACTATTTCAGATTCGGTAATAATATTATCTTTCCCCAAAATCAAATTTGGAATTTTTACAAGATTAGGTTTGTGATAATTTAATAATTTTTCTCCCATAGGGGTAATACAAATAGTATTGGGTGTAGTGTTTGTGTTAATATAGACAAAACCTAAATATTGTGGCATGGATGCAGTTAGAGTTCTAATTGACTGTGGAGAAACATTTTTACCATCTTTTGTTGCTCCCCATTTTTTTAAGTTTACACCTAAATTATTTTGTTTTTGTGGATTCCAAGACGTTTTATTATAATTTCTTTCAACTATTCCATCTATTAAACATATAGTTTGGTGTAAACTCACTCTTTTAGGTATTAACCAAAATTCCTTTGACCTATCTCTTTGTGCCATTTTCTTTCTCCTTACATAGTATTAAAACATAATCGTAGATAACTTGTCCACCTCTATTTTTTCTAGGTATTCTAATATATGGATTTTTTATTTTATATCTAAAAACTCCTTCGTATTTAAATCCTATCTTTTGAGCAATTTCTTTCAAGACTTTCCAGCTTTCAATTTCAACTTGTCTTATTGTGCTGTTACCAATTACAATAACATATTTACCATTTTCTTTTAGAGAAGAATAAATATTCTTCAAATTTAGCAACATATCCGCAAAGAATTTTTTTACAACACAAGCTCGTTTTTTATCTTTTTGTATTATCTCATTATAATATTCTTTTAATAAATTACTATAATTTAAAATTGTTAAATCCTCTAATTCTAGTTGAGTTTTTATGCTTTCTGTTCCAACATATTGTTTTTTTGTTTCTTTTAAAGATTCTTCAGTATTTGTCTCCAACCATAAATTTTCCAATCTCATAGTTCTAACATAATCAAACGCATTAATATATGGTGGAGAAGTAACCGCTAAATCAATTAGGTTGTTTGTAGAAAATGTTAGAGCATCACCATTAATTATATCTGCATGTTGATTTATGGCTAGGGTTGAAAAGTCGCACATTTCTTTAAAATATCTTTTATAAATTGAAGAGAACTCTTCTATGGCAAGATTGACTTTTTTCTTTATTTTTGATGAAACATAAGGCTTTGGAGATACATCATCAGCATTTGATGTCTTTTTTACAATAGATACAAAACAAGTAAGTAAAAAGTTTTTTATTTTTGAGTTGTCTATTTTGTTAATGTAATATAATATTTTACCTAATTGAATTTTGTTTGTCTCATTATACCAATGGTCAATATTGTTAATTTTAGGAATTATTTGCAGACTTTTTTCATTGTCAACACAATTAATTATATTATTAAAATGCTGTTCTGTTTCTGATAATTCAGAAGTAGTTAATTTTGTGGTTTTTGTTTTTATTAATAATTTTGCAACTTGGTCAATTTCTGTTCCTAATCCTATTCTGTCATTTAATATACTCTCTAATAATGTGGTCCCACTTCCTGCAAATGGGTCTAATACGATATCTCCAGGATTAGAAAAATTTAATATTGCCCATTTGGGAATTTCCGGAATGAATTTACAAGGATATTTAAAATAAGAATGAGTGTATTTATTAGGATTTGCTTGATTTATAATAAAAGTTTTTTCATTTACTTCTGCGGGTAAATTGTCAACCTCATATTCTACATTTTCTTTAAACATATAATACTTTCCCTTAAATAATTCTTATAAGTTATAGTTTTTTCATATTGTTGAGAACTTGTAATAATGTATCTACCAACATTTATTGCGTCGACTTTAAATCCGATACTTTTTGCGAATTTAGCAAGTAGTAAATCAGTGGGGAATACAATATTGCCATAAGATGAATTACCAACAACAATACAACAAAAACCATTACTTTCTAATGCTTCATAACATTGCTTAATTACATTAAACATATCGCTAAAATATAATTTAAGCATAGTTGGTATTTTTTTATCCCATAAAGAATCGGTATCTAACAGTTTTAATAAATAATCAATTTCACTAATTGTAATAAAATTGTCTAGATTTGATAAATCACCTGTCAAATTAGACCTTAATGAAGATTTCTTTAATTGTTTTAAATCGGTATAATTTTTAACAAATTTGCCAAACCATAGTTCAAGCTTGTATATTTCTGTATAGTCAAAACAATTCGCGTATGGCGGAGAGAAAATACAACCACTTATACTATTTGGTGTTATTTTTTTGTTTATCTCCAAACAAGATGAATTATATATTGTGTTAATACTATTATAATTTCTTGTAACTAAATCTTGATATATTTGTTCATATTCAATCCTTAACAACTCTTGAATACTTTTAATTGTTAAGATTTGTGGCTTTTTATATTTTTTTATTTTTAAACCATTTCCAGCTTTTTTATAGTTAGAAACTTTTTCCAAAATTGAAAGCCAACCAAGTTTAAGAAGATTGGCTATTTTTTTATTGGTTTCACATTTGTTTATATAAGACCACAAACCCATATAATAAGATTCAATATTTTTAGGCAATACTTTATGACTAAAAGACAATTCTGGTAATGTGTAATTATATTTAAGAGCATCAATCATTAATAGTTTTTTAAATGATTCATTAAATAATTCAATATCCTCATTTGTATAGTTTTCTAATTTACAAGATGTTAAGAAATAAGAGAATGGGTTAACTTCAAAACCACATCCTTTTAATCCTAATTGATTTGCCGCTATCAATGTGCTACCACTACCCATGAAAGGGTCCATTATTATCCCATTTTTGTTTTGATTATATTTATTTATCAAACCTTTAACCATTTCAATAGAAAAGCCTTCTTTATATCTAAACCAACGTTGAAATGAAGTATCAAGGTCATTAGAAAAATTCATATCGCTAGTATAGGTTGCTCTTTCATTAATAGGATAATTAACTTTAAATTCAGATTCTAATGATTTATAGAATTCAGGCAGAGAGTTTTCTTTTAATATAGACATATTACTTTTCCTCCTTTTTGAGTTCAACAATATCATCAAGACCACAATTAAGTGTTTTACAAATCTTAACTAAAACATCCATGCTAACTTGTTCGTTTTTACTTAATTTTGCAAGGGTTGATGTTGCAATATCTGCCTTTAATCTTAAATCTGTTTTTGTCATATTTTTGTCAATTAACAATTTCCAAAGTTTATTATATGATATACTCATTCTTTTACCTCTTTGTAAAAATCTAAAACAATTATAAAACTTTTTATTTAATTTTGCAACAAAATATTCGTATTTACGAACATATTGTTGCAATTTTTATATTATTGCGGTATAATTGGCAAAAATAAGGAGCAATTAATATGACACCAGAAAAATTTATTAAAGAAGCTTATAAGCAAAAAATAGAAAACAATCAAAATTGGAGCAAAATAGCAAAGGAGTATTTAAAAAAGTGTGTTGACGACTCTAAAACTTGGCAAGAATTAGCAAATGTTGTTGCTGTTTGTGCTTCATTGCAAGATATTAATATGTAAGGAGAAAATTGTGTATCCAATAGATTTATTTTTATTATCAAAAACAAAACCATTAAATATTCAAGAATTTTGTGAATATTTACAAATAGTATCCAAGTCTCAAAGGCAATTAAAGATTAGAGATTATGAACGAAATAATTTATATCAATTTATTGAGTTGTTGAAATCGAATAATGTTAATATTTCTTGCTTAAATGGTTTTTACTATTCTTATACAATAGATCAAATTGGGAAAGAGTTTGATTTGATTAAAATATGTAAAAATTTTGTTTTAAATATTGAAATTAAATCGGATTATCCTGAATCCAGAACAACTTCAGAAGATAGAATTAAAGAACAACTTTTACTAAATAAACATTATTTAAAAAATATCAACGATAAAATTGAGTCTTTTACGTATGTGGCAAAAGATAATAAACTTTTTCATTTGAATGACAATAATGAATTATTAGAATGTTCAATAGAAGAAATATGTAATATAATTAATGGGTCTTTGGACTATGTTTATGAAAACTTAGATGATGTTATTTGTCCTACATATTATTTAGTATCACCGTTCAATGATGTTGAAAAATTTATAAACGATGAATATTTTTTAACAAATCAACAAGAAAATATTAAAAAAGATATTCTTAAATCTATAAATGAAGAAGAGTTTAAATGTTTTAGAATAATTGGAGATGCCGGTACAGGTAAAACATTATTGATGTATGATATTGCAAAAACATTATCTAGAGAGATAAGTGTTTGCGTTGTTCATTGTGGCAAGCTTAATTCAGGACATCATGAATTGCTTAAACATTTCTCAAATATTGATATAATTTCAGCAAAAGAGTTGCGTTGTGCAGATATTTCAAAATATAAAGCAATTTTCATTGATGAGTCACAAAGAATTTATTGGTGGCAATTTGATGACTTAATTAAAGAGTCTATTGAGAAAAACATTAAATTAATATTTAATGTTGGTTTAGACCAAATAATGCAAGAATCAGAAAAGAAATCAGATATTAATGGAAAGATTGATGACATTAAAAATTTGAAAAGTTTTAATTTGAGTACGAAAATAAGAAGCAATGAAAAATTAGCATCATTTATAAAAAATCTTGTAAACTTGAAAGAAGTGAAAAAAGATATCAATTATGATAATGTTGAAATATTTTATGTTTCAACAGCGAAGGAATTAAGAGAATTATTGCAATATTTATCAAAATTAAAATACAAATTTATATCATTTACACCTTCAAGATATAAATGCCATGAAATCGATGAATATTTGAGTGATTGCAATACCCATGATGTAATAGGACAAGAATTTGATAATGTGGTTATGGTAATGGGGCAAAACTTTGAGTATGTAAACGATAGACTGAGTTCTCGAACACACCCTAATCCAGATTATATTTTTAGCAAGTTGTTTTATCAAGGGATAACAAGGGCCAGATTAAAACTTGCTATTGTAGTATTAAGAAATATTGATTTGTATAAAAAAATTGTTAAAATTAAAGAGAACAAAGGAGAGTAAATTATGATTAAAGCTGTTATATATGCAAGATATTCAAGTTCTAGTCAGACTGAGCAAAGCATCGAAGGTCAAGTTCGTGTTTGTAGAGAATTTGCTGAAAGAAATGGATATGTGATTGTTAGCGAGTATGTGGATAGAGCAAAAACAGGAACAAATGATAATCGTCCTGCTTTTAAACAAATGCTATATGACAGCAAAAATAGAACTTTTGAAGCTGTTTTGGTTTACAAATTAGATAGGTTTGCTAGAAATAGATATGATAGTGCTTTAAACACTTTAACTTTATTAAACAATGGTGTTAAGGTTGTTTCTGCGACTGAAAATATTTCAGACAAACCAGAAGGCAGATTGGTTGAAAATGTTATTATAGGTGTTAATGAATATTATTCAGCTGAACTATCTCAAAAGGTTAAACGTGGACTTAAAGAAAGCAGAATTAAAGGTCAATTCACAGGTGGAAGAACTCCTTATGGGTATAATGTTGAGAATTTAAAATTAAGCATAAACGAAACACAAGCAAATATTGTTAGATTAATGTTTGATGAATATTTGAGTGGTAAGAAGATAAAAGACATTGTTGTTATGCTAAAAGATAAAGGCATTAAAAATGGTTATGGCAAAGATTGGTCTATTAACTCTGTTTCAAGAGTGTTAAGAAATGAAAATTATAAAGGTGTTGTTTATGCAGATGACACAATTTATACAAATATTTACCCAGCAATCGTAAGTGAAGAAATATTTGATGAAGTAAATGCACGATTAAAGGTGTCAAAAAGGACTTCTGCTCATCATAAGACCGAAGTCAACTATCTTCTTAGTGGAAAGTTGATTTGCGGCAAATGTGGTGGTTTAATGACGGGAGATAGTGGCAAAGGTAAACTTGGAACAATCTACAACTATTATAAATGCTTCACAAAGAAAAAAAACAAATCAAAGTGTGATAAAAAATCTATTCCACAACAATACATAGAAGATATTGTTTTACAGGCAACACAAATTTTTTTGCAAAGTGTAAATTTAAGAGCATTAGCAAAAGAAACAGCAAATAGTTATAACAAGTTTATTGAGAAAGATTTAATATTAGAGAATTTAAACAAAGAATTGCACGAGAATAACAAGAAACTTGCAAACTTTTTGCGTGCCATAGAAAATGGAATATTTAATGACACAACAAACGATAGAATGAGAGAGCTAGAAATTGCGAATAAAGAACTAAAAGAAAAAATCATTAGCAGAGAAATGCTAACGATTAAACCACTTGATGAAAATCTTGTTTATGTTTATTTGTGTTCTTTCAAAGATTTAGACTATTCACTTAACAATGCAAAACAAAGACTAATTGATATGTTTGTTAATCGTGTTGTGTTATTTGATGATGAGTGCTTTATTTACTTTAATATTAGTGATGATAAAGGAACACAATTAAAGTTAAGTGAACAACCAGATTTTGAACAAGAAACTGAATTTTTGGCAAAAAAAGAACAACCCGAACAAAAGTGTTCGGATTGTTATCACTTGGCGGAGAGTGAGGGATTTGAACCCTCGCTACAGTTGCCCGTACTAACACCTTAGCAGGGTGCCCCCTTAACCACTTGGGTAACTCTCCATAGCAAATATTTAGTTTTTGTGCATAAAATGCTTAGTTATTATAGCATTTACTTTTTTTATTGTCAACATTATTTATAAAATTTACAAAATTAAAAAAGTGTTTTTTAGGTTAAAAATAAAAATTTTTGTTGATTTTTGCGCTTAATTACTGAATTGTTTAAATTTAAAAAAATTATTTTTTTTATGCGGTTGACTATTAGTAAAAAATTTGATATAGTAATTATGCATTTTTTAAAAGTGTTATTTAGTTATATTTAAGTATATAATTTTACAAATATGTTTTTTGCAGAGGTATTTACTTTGAAAAAGAAAATTTTAGTTGGCTTTTTATCTATATGTCTATGTGTTATATCGCTTCTTGGGCTTACAGGTTGTGCTAAACCTTTATCAATGCCTAATAATTTAGAGGTAACTAGTCAGGGCGGCGCTGTGGTTAGAGTAGGTGATTATATCTACTTTGTAAATGGTTTCATTGATACTGATTCTTTATCATACGGCTCTAATCGTAAAAACATAACTCATGGCGCTTTAATGAGGGTAAAACTTCAAAATGGTGGCGCGCTAGAGTATGATGCTAATGGCAATTTGAAAGGTGCTCAAAAGGTTGTTGATAAAATTTCAGGCTTTAGCTCTTTAAATTTATTTGTATATGACGAGTATATTTATTTTTCGACTCCATTTTCAACTAATGACAAACAAGGTAACAGCCAATTTGATAGAACCGTAATAATGCGTGCAAAATTAAATGGCGAAAAAGCAACTGAACTATACACAAGCGAATCTAAGAAGCCTATTACTTGGTCAGTTTATAAAATAGAAGGTCAGGTTGTTATTGGCGTTTTAGATGGCGAAAAATTAGTATCTTACAACACTCAAACTAAATCAAAAAATGTAATATCTCAAAACGTAACATCTGCAGTTTTCCCTGAGGTTAGTGAATATAAGCCTAATACCGAAAGTACACAAAATGGTGAAAGGCAAGTTTATTTCACAAAAACTGACGAAAGTTCAATTTTTACAGCTAATTTAAAAACTTTGGCAGATGATAGTGCAGATTTTGAAGCTGGTGTAGCTATTGAGGTTGTTGACTATATCCAATCAGGCACTGAAGGTAAAGTATATTACACTAAAACAAAGGATGGTGTTACAAACTATTTTGCAACAAAAGTAAATACTGATGGTGAAATTTTAAGTGATGTAACAAGCGCTACAACTCAATATACTTTTATGGACTATAACCAAATTATGTTCACAGGCGTAAGGGACTATGCTTTTGCTACTTATGAATATACTCCAACAGGTGGCGATAAAACCACTGAAGTGCAAAGGGTTTATGGCGAAGTATCTCCAACTCATAGCACTCAAAGCATTACAATTTTAGCAATTTATGGCGAGTATATTTATGGCTTTAACGCTAATAATGAACTTGTTAAAATTAGTGTTTGGAATGACGCTGAACATGAAGTTATTGCTGAATTTAAAAATGAAAAAGATGAAGATGATAAAGATATTGAAGATGGGCTAGGCGCGTACTACTCTAATGGTATCGATACTGAAAACTATAAAAATTTATCTCTCTTTGTGGATTTTGATGGGGATTATATGTATTTCTTTAGAACTTGTAAAAACAATAACAATAAAGAAAGCGTATATCTTGCAAGAGTTAACCTATCTACAAACACTGTAGAAATGGTTGGCCAAATGGAAGAGAATCATAAATACAAACTTGATACAAGTGCACAATCATAAATTTATGAAACAATGTTTCCATTTATTGTAACAATTTATTATTAAAACGAAGTATTGTAAAAATTATTTAGGTTTAAAAATTAACAAAATAAATGGAGGCAAATAAAAGCAACTTTAGTGCTTTTTAACGCTTCCATTTTTTAATTAACAAATAGGTTTTTCCTAAATATATATTAAAATTATAATTTGCTAAAAATTGGTTATAATATATATGTATATTTAGTTAAAATATATACACAAATTGATATATAAGGCATTTTTGAGTGTAAATTAATTTAGGGCTAATATTTATTTCAAAATAGGGCAATGTTTTTAAAATTCAATTTTGGTGTGCTTGCCAAAAACTTTTATGTGAAAGGCTAAAGATTTTGGCAAAAACAATTTACTTATAGGAGAACAAATTATGAAAAAACGTTGTTTAAGATTATCTGACATTAAAGAAGAAATGATGGCCTACGAAGGTAAAGAAGTAAAACTTGCTGTTAATAAAGGCAGAAATAACATTATTCGTTTTGAAGGCGTTATTGAAAAAATGTATCCTAGCGTGTTTACAGTGCATATCCCAACTGATACAGTTATGGGCAGGCATAGTTATAGTTATGCCGAAGTGTTATGTGGTCACGTAAAAATTACACCAAAAGCAATTTAATTGTAATAATCTCTTCTGTTAAGGAATATATTTATTCTAGTTGATAGGAGAGATTTTTTATGGAACAAACAAATATTTATTCTGCTTGCCCTGAAATAGCTAAAGTTAGTCAAATTATGGAAGAAGTTGAATTTATTAACGATTCTTCTCAAATTGGCAAAATTTTATGTGTTAATCATAGCGCAAAAATTGACTCAATGGATGCATTGCAAGGCGAGGCTATTATAAACGGCACAATTTTTTCTACTTTAGTGTATTTAAACGAGGTTGGTGAACTTAAAAATCAATTAAAAACTAATTCGTTTAATACTAAAATTGAAAACGAAAATATTACCCCAATGTCAGCGTTATTTGCTAAAGTTGAAGTTGTTGATAGTACAATTGTGTCCGCAACGCAAAACGAGGTATTAAATAATGTTACACTTGAAATAACATTAAATCATTTTGCTCAAAAAGAAATTAAAAATTTAGATAATATAAACGAAAACATAAAAGTAAAAACTGAAAAATGTGAAGTATATAATTTAAAAACTACAAATAGTAGCAATTTTAATGTTGTGGGTGAGGAAAACTTAAAATTAAACGCGAATGAAATTTTTGTAACAAGTGCTTACACGTCATTAAAATCTATTACAGCGGGAACTGGTTATTTTACTGTTTCGGGTGAAGTGAATGTGAATTTTGCGGCTCAATCTCAGGACGAAGATAAACCATTAAAATGTTTTACTCAAACATTTACCTTTAAGGAAGAAATTGAAAATGAAAAAATAGCCAAGGAAGATATAATTTTAGCAAATATTTATGCAAACTTAAATGATGTTCAAATTGAATTTTCTCAAAATGATGGTCGCGCTCAATTTGGCATAACACTTCCACAAGATATAAAATATATTGTTTTAAATAAAATGGATGTAGATGTTGTTACTGATGCTTTTTCAACAGATAGTGAAACAAATTTAAATTATACTCAAAATGCTTGTTGTAATTATTTATCAACAAAATATTTTGATACTAGAGTTGATGGAAATTTTACAATTCTTGACACCGAGCCAAGAATTGCTAAAATTGTTTGCGCATCCCCTAATAATCTTTCACTTACTAAAACATTTTTAAAAGACAATAACCTTATAGTTGAAGGCCTAATTAAGTGTTGTGTAAGTTATGAAAGTGATGATGACGAAACATATATCCAAAGTGTTCAAACTGAAATTCCTTTTAGTTGTAATTTTAAAAATATAGATTGTGATGAAAACTCTAACGCCTTTGTTGTCAGCAGTATAAATAACGTGTCTGCAAAATCTAAAAAAGGTAAGGAAATTGATTTAGATATTGAACTTTCACTCAAAGCGGATATATTTTCAAATAATTTTGTAAGGTCGGTTGACAAATTGCTTCTTGGCGAAGTGTATACAAAAAGCGAGTATCCACTTCAAATTTATATGGCTCCAAAAGGGTCAACACTTTGGGATATTTGCAAAAAATTAAAAACTAGTGAAGAGCATATTTTAAGCCAAAATTCTAATTTGGTTTTCCCACTAGAAAATCCTTCTAGCATTGTTTATTTTAAAAATAAATAAATTATAAAAAACGCCGGCATAAATGCTGGCGTTTAAATTTCATTATCTTCTAAACCTATTAAATAATCGCTTGTTACATTAAAGAACTTTGCTATTACTGCTATTTCATCAATATTTGGCACCCTTTGAGCAGTTTCCCATCTGCTAACCGTGCTATTACTGACGCCAATTGCTAGTGCGAGTTCCCTGTGAGATAAGTTTTTACTTATTCTTAATTGTTTTAATCTTACTGAAAATTTATTCATATATTATATACTATCATATATTTTTTCATTTTACTTGACTGGTGCCAAAGGGGAGCGGTATAATAATACTGCCAAATGGCACCAATGCAGATAAGGAGAAAAAGTATGAGATTTAAAAAAGAATTAATTATACAATTTATGAAGGAGCACAATTTATCAAGGGAAGAGTTTGCGTTAAAGTGTAAGTTTTCTTTAAACACATTAAACAAATTTATTAAAGGCGATTTTTTGCATACAAAATTAAGTAGTTTATTTAAACTTTCAAAAGGTCTTGAAATTCATGTACATGAGTTATTTGATAATTAAAAGTTGTTTTAATTTTTAATACTTTATTAAATAAAGACATAAAATTTTACAAAAATTTTGCAGTTTCCACTTGCAGTAAATATTTTAAATATGATATTATACTAAAGTAAACATGGAAAAAGAAAATAAAATAAAAAAACGAAAGCAATTTAATTTCATTTTCCAAAACGGACAAGCCGTTCATTCTAAAACTATGACTCTGGTTTTTACTAAGGCAAAAACTAAAACTTTTATGGTGGGTTTTAGTGCTAGTAAAAAGGTAGGCAACTCAGTTGTTCGTAATAGGGCTCGTAGAAGGATGCGCGAGGCCGTTAGGAAAAACGAAAGTGCTCTTTCAAAAGGTATGTGCTATATATTTGTCGCAAAGGAAAGCATTGCGCAAGTTGAGTTTAATACAATTCTTGAGGATGCGTTATTTTTAATAAATAAAGCAAACACAAAAATTAAAGGCGAAAATTTATAATGGAAATATTAAAAAAAGTTGCAGACATTTTGTTGTTTCCTTTAAAAATAATTGCTATTTTAATAATTTATTTTTACAAGATAGTTATATCCCCTTTGTTTCCCCCATCTTGTATTTATACGCCAAGTTGTTCAACATATATGTTGTTAGCAATTAAGCGTTTTGGGCTTATAAGGGGTTTTTTTATAGGTATTAAACGTATAGCAAAGTGCCATGCAGGGCAAAAGGGTGGCATAGACCCGCTCCCAGAAAATTTAAAAGGAGAAAGTAAATGGATAATTTAATTTTATCGCTCACAAATAATAGTGGCTTGTGGGAAAGTATACTAAATTTTTTATATTCTTTTATAGGCAACGTTGGTTGGGTGGTTATAATTTTAACTATATTAATTAAACTAGTGTTAAGCCCGTTGGATTTTTTACAAAAAAAATCAATGAAAAAAATGACGGCTGCCACTACGCTTTTACAACCTGAAATGCAAAAGTTGCAAGTAAAGTGTGGTAATAATAGGGAATTATATAATCAAAAAGTACAGGAACTATATAAAAAACACAACATTAATCCCACAAGTGGTTGCTCAACAATGTTTTTGTATATGATTTTAACTTCCGTTATATTTATTACTTTCTTTAATTGCTTAAGGGGCGTTTCAACAGAACAAATTGTAAATCAGTACAATAGTTTGGAAACTGTTTATACTACAGCGTATAATTATTACAGCGAAGGCGCGCAAGATAACGCTATTGAAATTAATGGCAAATGGTATAAATTGCGTGCAACTGACAAAAATGTGCTTATATTAAATAGTACAGAGTATAATGATTATCGCGCGGAATATGATAATGCTCAAGATGGTAGTGAAATAAAACAATATCCTTCAAGCGAGGCGTACGCTTTACAAAAACGTGTTGAATTTTTAAGCCAAAAAGCAGTTGTTGAAGGCATTACTTTATACGAAAAAGATAGTTTTACAAATTCAATCACATTAAAAGGTTTTAACGAAATTAAACAATCGTTTTTATGGATAAAAAATATTTGGAGAGCTGACCACTATAATTCAGTATTTCCTAGTGCTAATGACTTTATAAAAGAAAGTGGCATTTCATTTAAGGAAAGGGATTTTGAAGTAAGTTCATCTTATCCGGGCGCCACTGAAACAGACGGCAAATATTATGTAAAAGGCTACTATCAAACACTTGATGGCACTGTTATAACAGACGCAAAAGAGGGTAAAGAAGAATTTATTAAAACATATAATACTGTCACAAAACAAATAAATGTGGTGTATGATGGTTGGAATGGCTACTTAATTTTGGTTTTACTAGCTGCAGCAACAACGCTTTTAAGCACAATGTTAACCTCGCTTGGCAGTAAAACGCGTGATAAAAAAGGCTTTGAAGTAAATGTTAAACCGCAAAAAAATAATTTAACTATGACTCTTGTATTAACCGCACTATTTGTTTGGATTACTTGGAGTTATACTGCAGCATTTGCTCTTTATATTGTAACAAGTTCGTTAATAGGTATACCAATTAGTATAGGTATTAACTATTTAATAAATAACTTAGAAAAAAGGCAAGCTGAAAGAGATGAAATTTCGTACAGCAGATACAAAAACTAAAGGAGACTAGAAAATGAAAAAATACGAATTTACAGGAAAAAAATTAGATATAACTATTGAAGAAGCACTTCAAACTTTAAACAAAAAACAGGAAGAAGTTGATATTAACATAATAACAGAAGGTGGTTTGTTTAAAAAATGCAAAATTGAAGTTATTGTTAATGATGAAGAAGAAGTTGCTATTAAGCAAGCACCTGTTGCAACTTGTGAGGAAGAAGTAAAAGAGCAACCAATTTTAGAAAACACAAATGAAACTACAATGACTAAAGCACCAATTGCTGAACCTTGTGAAGAAAAAATTTCTGCTTGCGAAACTGAAGAAGAAACAAAAGAGCAACCACACGAAAATAAGTATGAAAATCGTGAAAACGCAACATATGCTAAAACATTTATTGAAAACATGCTTGAAAAAATGGGTGCTACAGGTTCAGTTACTCAAACAGATACACCAACATCAAGCATAATTAATATTGATTGCGATAAAAACGGAAACATAATTGGTTTTAAAGGTGAATGTTTAAAAAATATTCAATATATTGCAAACTTAGTTGAACAACGTAAAAATCATAACTCTAAAAGAGTGGTAATAAATGTTGGCGATTATAATAGTCGTCATGAAGAAAAAATTAGAGAAATGGCTCGTAAAAAAGCAGAAAAGGTGTTAAAGTTTAGAAGAAGATTAAAACTTGACCCTATGAACGCTTACGATAGGCACTTGGTGCATGACGAACTTTCAAAAATGGAAAACATTAAAACTCACTCTGAAGGTATTGAACCAAATCGTAGACTAGTTATTGAATATATTAATTAATTTTCACAATAAGAAGTGTAATAAAAATTACACTTCTTCAATTTTTTTAAATTTATTTGATTTTTATTTGTAAAAATTTAATATTTATATTAAAAATAATGT
>JAZOQJ010000062.1:0-3662 GCA_045655985.1 Clostridia bacterium
AAAGTAAGAGTAAACTTTTTTAAATTTATAAATATTGTTAACTAAAATAAAACCAAAAATCAAATTTAAAATAATAACAATATTGCCTAAAAGTAGTTGATTTAAGGTAAAAAACACTAAACACCATAAAACGTTTAAAACGCCATTTATAATCATTAAAGTTGTAACGCTTTTAGGTAAAATTTTTTGCCTTAGCCATAAAAAATTTATTACTGCAAAGGTACTGTAAATTATGGTCCAAACAATAGGTATAATAAAGTTTACTACCCACTCACTTGGCGTAGTTAAACTATTAAACCAACCCGAGCCTAAATTTACAAATACGCTACCTAAAACGGCAACAGCCAAAATGCTTATAAACGAAATAATAATTTTACCAGTATTGTTTTTCATATTATTATTGTATGAATTAAATTTAAAAAAAATTACATAAAGGTTCATTCATTGTTTATAAAAGTTAAAATTGTATTTAAGTCGCTATAATAAATGTGCTTGCCGTTATAGTCCTGATAAGTTTCAATACCTTTTCCCAGTACTAAAATATTATACTTTTTGTTGCTTTCAATTGCTTTTTTAAGAGCATACTTTATTGCGTTTTCACGATTTTCAATTAAAGGTGTCTCTGATGTAGCACCTTTTTTCATTTCTTCCATAATTTTATAAGGGTTTTCATACTTCGGGTTGTCGCTAGTTAAAATAATATCACCAAATTTTTTTACTATACTGGCAGTTTTTTTACGTTTAAATTCATCCCTATTTCCAGGGGCGCCAATTACTGTTATAATTTTGCGCTTTGAGTATTTTTTTACTATTTTAAGTACCTCTTTAGTACTTGAAAAAGTGTGCGCATAATCTAATATAAATCTTATGTTTTTTGAGTACTCAAAAATATTTAATCTGCCCTCAACATCTAGTGTTTTAAGTAGTGGGGCAATTTTTGACATTTTAATATTTAATTGATGTAAAACACAAATAGCCAAACATATATTTTGAATGTTTATTTCGCCCGTTAGGGACGATTTTAAATTATAAACTTTATTTTTAAAATATACACTAAACTCACTACTGTTTAAACCCATGCGCCTTTGTTTGTATTGAGCAACTTGATTGCTGTGTTTTAAATAACAATTTTTTTTGTAACCTAAAACATTTTTATTTTCTTTTAATAAGTCAAATATCTTATTACCATATTTATCATTTAAATTTAAGACGTATAGGCGTGAAGGGTAATTTAAAAACAAACTTTCCTTGGTTTTAATATAAGCACTTTGCGTTTTAAAAAAATCTAAATGGTCGCTTTTTATGTTGGTTAAACATAAAGCCTCAAAACTTAACCCATATATTTTATTTAAATATATACTGTGTGCGGAAATTTCCATAACTACAACTTTACATTTATCTTGATATATTTTATAAAAAAGTTCATGTAGTTTTATAGGGTCGGGGGTGGTTAAGGTTGCCTCAAGCCTTTTGCTTCCAATCATAACTGCATTTGTGCCAATAAGGGCGCTTTTAAACCCAATTTTTTTGTCATATAATTTATCTAAAAGACTTTTTAAAATGTACCCGCAACTACTTTTCCCGTTAGTTCCTGTAATACCTATAATTTTAAGTTTTTTGTGTGCTCTTTCATAAAAGTTTGCAGCAATTTGTGCCATGGCTTTTCGCGCGTTTTCAACAATAATCATAAAGGCGGGATTGTTTAATTTTACGAACTTTTCACTAACTATTACAGTTGCTTTTTGCCTTATTGCTTCACTTATAAAATTTTCTCCATTAAAACTAGCTCCTTTTAAGGCAAAATACAAACTGTTTGGCGTGCATTCGTTATGGCTTAATGTTATTTTTTCAACATTAATATTGCATTTTTGCTTAATAGTGGGTAGATTGTTGTAAAAAATGGAAAGAATATCTACGCCATTTAAAAGAGTGTTAAGTTTCATAGTTTTTTTTATGATTATTTTAAAAGTTTGGTTCTAAAACTAAAACTTTAAAATATAATAAGGCTTTTTATATATCAAAAAATGCTAAAACCCCAAGTTTTTTCTAATATTTTTTTGATTTATTATTTTAATTTATTTGACTTTAACTTTTTTTTCCACCTATAATATAAATACAGTAAGTAATTGTACATACTGAATATGATTGAAGAAGGATAAATCAATGTCTAACAAATTGGCGTGCGTTGTGGATATTGGTTCGGGTAAAATTTCTGCAGTTATAGGCGAACGTGGGCTTAGCGAAACATTTTTAATTCACGCTTCATGTGATGTAGAATATAGCGGGTACATGAATGGTAAGTTTTTAGATGTTACTGAACTTCCTGTCGCTATTAATGATGCTATAAGTAAGGCAGAAAACAATTGTGGGCTTAAGGCGGACGAAGTTTATGTTGGCGTTCCGGCAGAGTTTACTTATTGTAAAACAATCTCGACCGAAATTACACTAGGGAAAAACAAAAAAATAACTAAAGATATAATTATTGAACTTCAAAATTCATGCAAAACTCAAATTGATTATACAAATCACACCTTTGTAAATATTTCGCCTATTTGCTATCATATTAACGATAGTAAAAAATGTATTAACCCAATTGGTGAAATTGCAAATAAAATTAAAGGTACATTTGGCATAATTGTTGCTGAAAATGAATTTTTTGAAATTATAAATAAAGCCGCTTTAAAAGCAGGTGTTCAAAAAGTTGAGTACATTTCGTCTCCGCTTGCTGAGTCTTTATATCTTTTAGACCCTGAAATAAGAGATAGTGGCGCAATTGTTATTGACGTAGGTTATATTTCGACAAGTGTAGCAGTTGTAAAAGGCGAAGCGCTAGCACACTTATGCTCATTTTCAATGGGTGGTGGGCACATAACAGGCGACCTTTGCCAATGCTTAGAACTTAATTTTGCCGACGCTGAAAAATTAAAACGTAAAGCCGTTATTAATCACGAAGCGGGGGAAGATGACAGATATGACCTTATTGGAGATAGTGGTGAATGTACAAAAAGTGTTTCTGCTCAGCTTACTAATAACATAATTTTAGCGCGTATTGAAGCAATTGCTTCGCTTATAGCAAAATGCATTAAAGCATATACGCCTGAAACGCAAAATTATTTACCTGTATATTTAACAGGTGGTGGTCTTTGCTATTTGCGAGGCGGTAAGGATGCACTATCAAAACAACTTGATACTAATATAGAGATGCTTGCACCTAAAATTCCTCAAATGAATAGACCTCACTATTCAAGCACTTTAGGACTTTTAGATGTCGCTCTTCAAAATAAAAAAGAGGAAAATATTTTTGAATCTGTTAAGAAAAAATTTATTAAATTTTGGGGGAAAAAATAAATGAACGAAATTTCAAACTCAAACATTGCTAATATTAAAGTAATTGGCGTTGGCGGCGGTGGCTGTAACGCAGTTCAAAGAATGATTAAATACGAATTTAAAGGTCCTGAATTTATTGCAGTTAATACTGATAGACAAGCTCTTTTAGGAAACCCAGCAGAAGTTAGGATTCAAATTGGCGAAAAACTTACAAAAGGTCTAGGCGCTGGTGCTGACCCAGATGTTGGTCAAAAAGCGGCTGAAGAAAACATTAATGAAATTCAAAAAGAACTAGAAGGTGCTAACCTTGTGTTTATTACTGCCGGCATGGGTGG
>JAZOQJ010000063.1:0-6103 GCA_045655985.1 Clostridia bacterium
CCTTTCACTTAAACTAAAATCATATACTTTATTTTTACTCGTATCAAACATATACATATTATAGTCATCATACAAAACTGTAACCACTTCATTATTTTTTAAATAATGAGCCAACTTAAAATAACCATATTTACCAAGTTCCACATCTTCTAATAAAACACCTTTATGTTGCGAAAAATGCCTATCTTCACATTCATAAATAAAAAACACAACCGCTGTACTTTCATTTGCAAACTTCATAATTTATCCCCTCCAACGTAGTATAAAAAGTATAATAAACTAAAATATTTTTTGCAAGTGTTTTAATAATTTTTATTTATGATAAGTTTTATTATTTAAAATGGTTTGGCTTCTGTAAATTTGCTCTAAAAGGACTATTCTCATTAACTGATGAGGTAATGTAAATTTACCAAATGAAAGCTTTAGGTTTGCTTTTTTGCTTAATTCCTCAAATATTCCATAGGAGCCACCAATTATAAAAGTAATTGAGCTTGTGCCATTTACTTCCAAATTTTTAATATTTTGAGCAAGTTCTTCACTAGAAAATTCTTTGCCATTAATTTCTAAAGCAACAACATAACCTTTTAAATGATTTTCAATTAAAAGTGCTTCTTTTTGTTTTGCTTTTTTTATGCCTTCTGTTGATAAATCTTTATAATCCGCCTCTTTACACTCTATTACATTTACTTTTGAATAGCCTGATATTCGCTTTAAATATTCATTTTGCGCTTTTTTTAAGTAATCTTCTTTTAAAGAACCAACACATACAACGTTAAATTCCATTTTTATCCCTTCTTTTTTAAATATTCAAATATAAAATCATCAATATTTCCGTTTAAAACATCTTCTATATCACTTGTTTCATAATCACTGCGGTGGTCTTTTACTAGCATATACGGACAAAAAACATAAGACCTTATTTGAAAACCCCACTCTATTTTTTTAAGTTCGCCTTTAATTTCATTAAGTTTTTCTTGCCTTTCTTCTTCTCTTTTTTGTAATAATTTTGCTTTTAAAATTTGCATGCAAGTTTGTTTGTTTTGAAGTTGGCTTCTTTGAGTTTGGCAACTTACCACAATATTTAAAGGAATGTAAGTAATTCTTACCGCGGAGTCTGTTTTATTTACGTGTTGACCGCCTGCGCCACTACTTCTAAAAGTATCAATTCTTAAATCTTTTTCATCAATAACTATACTATTATCATCTTCTTTAATAAGAGGCATTACGTCAACACTTGCAAAAGTTGTATGCCTTCTTTTATTACTATCAAAAGTCGAAATTCTAACAAGTCTATGAATACCTTTTTCTGCATTTAAAAAACCAAACGCGTTTTTACCCACTACTTTAAAAGTTATACTTTTGTAACCACAAACGTCACCATCTTGCGCATCCAAAATTTCTACTTTAAACTTGTGTTTTTGCGCATACATAAAATACATTCTAGAAAGCATTTGAGCCCAATCATAACTTTCAGTTCCGCCTGCTCCTGAGTGTATTGTAACAATGGCATCAAATGAGTCATACTCGCCATTTAAAAGTGATTTTAAATAAAGATTATTAATTTTTTTTGATAAGTCTTTTAAAAATTTCTCGTACTCTAAATTATCGTCTATTACGGCCTCATTTTTTAATTCTTCAGCAAATAAAATATCTTGAGATATAGTATCAATAGTATTGATTATTTCACTTATTTCTGCAATTTCCATATTTATTTTTTGCGCCTTTATTGTGTCCAGCCAAAAGTCTTCTTTAATTGAAATTTGCGTAAGTTCATTTAATTTGTTTTTAAGAAGCGTGTAGTCAAAGACACTCCTTTATAATTTGTAATTTATTTTTAATTTCTTCAATACTAAACATATTTATATTAAACTCCTTCTAAGTCAAAATTAGGTATTTCATTTTTAGTAGCACTAGTTAAACTTTGCATATATCCTTTAAGGTTTAATTTATGTGCTTTATTTAAAACAATTTTATATTCAAGCGGTGTAATTTTTCTATCTATTTCTTTATATTTTTTTAAGTTTACAAGAGGGATATATTGACTCATTAAACTAACACGCGCACCTTTAAAGTTTTTATTTATATGCTCTAAAATATTAATGCTATCCTTAACACAATTTGGCATAACTAAATGCCTTATTATAACACCTTTTTGCATAATTTTATTTTTGATTACTATTTTAGGTTGTTGTAATAGCATTTCACAAATCGCCTCATTCGCTTTTTCAAAATAATTTGGCGCTTTTAAATATTTACTACTTAAATTTTTATCAAAAAACTTTAAATCAACAAGATATATATCTACATAATTTTTTAATTTTTTTAAAACATTCACATTTTCGTATCCACTAGTATTATAAACAATAGGAATTTTGGGTTTATAAATTTTTAGTGCTTTTAAAATTTTATCAACATAAGGTGTAGGCGTTACTAAATTAATATTATGAGCACCTTTATTTTCAAGTTCTTTAAAAATTTGTGCAAGCCTTAAAATAGTAATTTCTTTACCAAAATTATCATGACTTAAATTATAGTTTTGGCAAAACACGCATTTTAATTGGCAACCTGAAAAAAATATTGTACCGCTTCCATTTTTGCCTGAAATGCAAGGTTCTTCGCCAAAATGCAATGATACTTTTGCAATTTTTATTTTATTTGATAAAGAGCAAAACCCCTTATCTGTTTTACGGTTTACGCCACACTCGCGCGGGCAATTTAAACACTTCATATTTTTTTTATCCCTATTAATTTTCGTTAATAATTTCATTTTCTTTAATAAATTCATTCTTTTTAGTTTTATTAAAAATATTATTAAAAATTTTTAATGAATTTTTCTTTAAAATATTTAGTTTTACAAAAATAAACCACATTATAATTAAAACTTCAAGTACCGCGCCAATTACGCAAATAACCCAAATATCATAAATTTTAACACTTACTATAATGCTTAAAATTATACCCCAAAGTATTAATGACGAAAAAATTGCACACCATAATTGCTTATGCCAAATTGCGCTAAAAACTGTTAAAACAATAGCAATTACAGGCAAAGCAAAAATAAATGTTAGTGGCGCTATTATTTTTGTTGAGGGAATTATAAATAATATAGCAAATATTATACTTGCAACTAGGCACACAAGCCCTGCAGATAACAGTGCTATTAAAACTTTAGAACTTTTTTCAATTAATCTTGGTATTGGTTTATGATTTTGAGTTTCAGTTAAAAAATCGTCAACCTTAACACCGTAAATTTCGCTTAATTTTACCAATACTGATATATCTGGAAGTCCCTCACCCCTTTCCCATTTTGAAATAGATTTATCTGAATAATTAAGTTTTTGAGCAAGTTCAAGTTGAGTAAGTCCTACTTGAGTCCTAAACTTTACTAAATTTTTAGCAATTATTATATTTAAATTTTCCATGATTTTATATTACCATATTTTATTTGAAAAAGCAATAAAAAGCGCAATTCTACCATGAGTAGAGTTTAAAAATTTTGTAGTAGAATGTATAAAATTAGTTCTACTTATTAATAAATTATAAGTATAGTTGGAAAATTTTAAATAGAGCACAAGTTTATTAAAACTTAGTTATAATTTTTACAGGCAATAAAAAATATAGGTGCCAACAAAAATAAAAGGAGAAAATAAACATGCAAGAAATTATTATTTCAATGGAGTCAACCTGTGATTTATCACAAGAATTAATTCAAAAATATGACTTAAGTATTATAGATATGGATTTTATGATTGAAAATGAGGTTTATTCAACAAAACATGACAATGTATTATCAACTAATCTTTATGAAAAAATGAAAGAGGGTAAAAAAACTTCTACTAGTCAAATCAACGAAGAATTATATTATGAATATTTTAAAAACCTTCAATCTAAAAATAAGCCCATTATTCATTTATGTCTTACAAAAGGTGTATCAAACACTTATGAGTGTGCAATAAAAGCCGCAAATAGGTTAAATTCAACAAATAACAACATTTTTGTAATTGATTCACTTTGTATTTGTTCAGGGCAAGGTTATTTAGGTATTTTAGTTAGGGAATTTTCATTAAAAGCTCAAAGTATTGAAGAAATTTTACAATATATTGAAAGTCTTAAAACAAAAGTTAATCACATATTTACTGTGGATAACTTAAAATACTTAGCAAACGGCGGACGTATAAAGGCGTCTGCGGCATTTTTTGGTAACGTTTTAAATATCAAACCTCTTTTAAAAGCAAATAACAACGGGGAACTCGTTTCTACAGATAAGGTTATATCTCGTAAAAAAGCGCTTTTAAAACTTGCGGAAAAAACTTTAGCATTACACGACCCAAATTTTACAACTTGTTTTATTTCACATGCAAATTGTTTGGAAGATGTAAATTTTTTAATAGAGCAAATAAAATTAAACACTAAGCTTGATGTTAAAATTGAAAATTTAGGGCCTGTTATAGGCGCACACGCAGGACCAGGCACTGTTGCTATATTCTTTATTGGTAAAAATAACCAAAGGCTTTAAAATAGCTTAAAATTTCATTAATTATTTTATATAAAAAAACTCATACCTAAATAAGTGTGAGTTTTTTTGTTTTAATTAAAATAAGCTTATATTTGTCTTTTTTATAGTTTATATGATGATTTTATTTATAAAACACACAAAAGCCTTTAAAACGGCTTAAAAATGCCTTTATTGTTTATTAAAATATCGCTTGTTATTCTATCCAAAAAGCAATTTAATAAAATTATAAATTTGTACCAATAATATAAAAAAGCGGTTTTAAAGGTGTTTTTAACCATTAAAACCAACTATTTAACTCATGAAAAAGTGCGCCAATTTTACGCGAAAAAACATATAAAAAATTAGCTTAATTTAAAGAAATTTTGATTTTCTTCTAACGTTTTTTTACAACCAAAAAGATTAGGGAAAACCTTTAATTTATCGTCTTCTTTCCTAGGAATTAAGTGAAAGTGAAGATGAAATACTGACTGCTCAGCAACTTTTCCGTTATTATTAAAAATATTAATCCCTTCATAACCTAAAGATTTGTAGTGATTAGCAATTTTTTGAATTACTTTAATTACTTCACTTAAAATATCCGGAGGGCAATCATATAAATTTTCACAATGTGCTTTAGGAATAACTAAGGTATGACCATCAACATCATCAGTTGCGTCCAAAAAAGCCAAGACATGCTCATTTTCATATATCTTGTAACTATTTATTTCGCCTTTAATTATTTTGCAAAAAACACAATTTTCCATAATTTCTCCAAATTTAAAACCAATGTATTTTACATGATAAAAATTTATTTGTCAAAAAAAAATGAAAGTTTTCAACAAATTCACAAAAATTGTTAACAACTCTCATTTTAAATTTACTTACGCCTTAAGTGGTAATATTAAAAATAAATATTCCTCGCCTTCATTTGGTGTTATAACGCATGGGTCTATAACGCTTTTGAATTTGATTTTAATATATTCGTCATTAATTGCCCTTAAACACTCACGAATAAAGAATGTATCAAAGCCAATTTTTATATCTTCACCCTTTAATGATACAGATAAGTTTTCAGTAACTGTACCCATTTCAGATTTTGCACTAAGGGTCATAATATTTTCTCTAATATTTAAAGAAACTAGGTTATTTATGTTTGTACGAGTTAAAATTGCAACCCTTTCTAACGAATCTTCTAACTGTGCTTTAGGAACAATAATTTCGGTGTATGAGTTTTTAGGTAAAATTTCCTTGTAGTTAATGTATTCATTTTTAGTACCCAAAATACGTGAAATAATTTTTGTACTTTTAACATTTACCATTACATAATTTTTTTGAGTAAATATTTTTATGTTTTCATTTTCATCAGTTAATAGTTTTGATATTTCGTTTAAACTCCTACCAGGGATAACAACTGAAAAGTTGCCATTATAAGAAATTATAGGTTTTTTAGCTGTAGCTAGCCTATATCCGTCAAGAGATACGGCAATTAAGTTATTTTCTTCTATTTCAAATAAGCATCCCCTTAAAACAGGTCTGTTATTATCTAGCGCTACAGAAAAGATAGTTTTTTCAATTAATTCCTTTAAATGCTTTTGATTTACTTCAACA
>JAZOQJ010000064.1:0-3457 GCA_045655985.1 Clostridia bacterium
AACATTTTAAAAATTAATAATAATGAGATATATGTTTTTATACTTGAAGGTTGTGAGGATGTTTTAATTTGCAATAATCACGACCATAGTTTATCTGGAATAACTATTAACATAACATCAGCCTACTATTATTTAAGGACATTGAAATCGCAATTACAAGCGCGCAAATTTACAATACATGAAAAATGCCTGCAATATAAAGAAGATAGTTTTTTAATTATGGGTAAAAAACAAACAACTGACAGCGTAACTCAAATTTTTGCCACTACTTATAGCGGTAAAGTTCATTTAAGTTGGCGACTTTTAGATAAAACTAATGAAAAATAAAAAAAATATGGGATTTCCCCATATTTTTTTATTTGTTTTTTTCAAGTTCTTTAATAAAAGCAGCTTCCTTAGGTGAGGCATCCAATCCGCTTTGACGTATGTATTCTTTTAAAAATTCATGCCCATTGTTTGAGTACATAGCCACAACCCTTGTAATTTCATATTCTATGCTACCCGAGTTATTTTGTTGTTCCAATTTCAATACACCACGAAGCCCCACATTTGGCATGCCATCATTCAAAATTTGCATAATTTCTAAAGCATTATCTAAAACAGTAAAGCCCTTGTCTTGCGCGGTTAATGTCCTTACTTCATCTGCCCATTCATCCATTTTTAACGTCCTAACCAACAGACAACCTTTATGTAGATAAAAATCATTAATTTTTCTAATTTTTATTGTTTTTACAAGGTCGTCAATAACATTTTTTGCATGAACAAACTCATCAATTTCATCATCATTTAAATAGTCAAAAACATCATTTGCACCAACACCGCTTAAAAATTTTTTATCCATAAAACACCTCTCTTTCTGTTACTGATTTTAGGTTATCAAAATCAATTTTTTTTGTCAATTATTTAAGTAAAATTATTTTTAATATATAACTAATTATTTACAAATGTTACTTTTCGCGTTTTTTTAATAAAACCCGTTTGCAAAATTAAAAATATATGCTATACTTTCAACGTTATTAATAATTAGGAGATACTTATGAGGAAATTTTTTAAGGAATTTAAAGCTTTTATTTCAAAGGGTAATGTTTTTGACCTTGCTGTAGGTATGATTATTGCCACAGCTTTTAATAAAATTGTGTCAAGCATGGTTAATGATTTACTTATGCCATTAATAACTTGGCTAACGGGCGCAGCAAGTATTGCCGATTTAAGCATTGTGTTGCGTGTTGCGGAAGATGGCACTAAACTTACTTGGAAATATGGCAACTTTTTACAAACTGTTATTGACTTTTTAATTATAGCCCTATCTGTATTTATAATGGTAAAACTTGTAACAGCTTCACGCAAAAAGTTTGACGCAATTGGCGACTTTATTGAAGCAAACAGTAAAAAAGAAAATAAAATTATTAGGAAAAAATTAAGGAAAAAAGCAAAAGAAGAAAAAAGAAAATTTAAAGACGTTTTAAATGAATATGAACAAGAGCAAAAACAAATAGCTGAAGAAAAAGCTAGGCTTGACGCTGAAGAAAAAGCTAGAATTGAAAAAGAGCAAAAGCTTAACAACCCAACTCAAGAAGAATTTTTAAAACAAATTAGGGATTTATTAAAAGAACAAGTAAAAAATAATAAAAAATCAAAATAACATTAAAAAAACATGGTGCATACCATGTTTTTTATTTAATCAATTTCTCCAGTAAGTAGATAATTTTCATATTGTTCGCTATTTAGAACAACAACTAAAACCCTTGTTTCTTGCCCTTTATATGAAATAGTTACAATTTGCTTTTTTAGTGAGTTTTTATTAAAGCCTTGTATAGAAACATCTTCATGTGTTAAAGGAATATTTGTGTCTTGATTTCCATTTAAATAAGTAGCCGTAAGAAAGGTTTCATTTATCCAAGATTCATCACCCTTTTCTTTTACAAAAAAGTACTTAGTAGTTTTTAAAGAATCTGGCACTGTATTGTTATTATCATCAATAATAACTTCTAATCTATATTTTGTATTTTTATATTCAATAGTCAAAACCTGTCTTCCATACTTAGTTGTATCTAAACCCTTAACCATTTTTTTATTAACTTTTGTAAAATTTTCTTCTCTGCCAAACTTAATTTTTATTTTCGCCTCATCTAAAAATTTTTCCACATTATTTTTATTGGTTTTATGATAGATTAAAGTATTTGAAGATATCTGCAATAAGTTATTATCTGGCGAATTATCCTCATCATAAACGCAAGCGTTTATTTTTATACTTTCATTATCACCATAAATTACATTAATAGCATACACCCCAACAGTATCTGGCGTAAATGGTTCATTATTTAAATTTATGTTTTTAATATCGTCTTCGCTTACAAAAAACCTTTCGTTTGAATCACCATTAGAATTAATAGCATAAACATTATTATATAAAATTTGTTTTAAGTTTGATTCATTTACAGGAACATAAATATCTATATTTGGATTTTTATATGTTTTAAGACTAGAACCATACGCACCTACTACTTGTGAATAATTTGTAAAACTATCTTTTGCTAGGGTTACATACTTTCCATCAATATATAAAACCATATAATTTTGAGCAATTTTATATGCAGTAGTATCTGTTTGACCTAAAAATGCAATATCTTGTACATTTAAATCTAAATCAAGTGCACATTCTTTTTTAGTCCCTTGTGAAAAAGTTATAACGCCGCCATTTTCTTTTTGAGAAATAATTCCTTCAAAAACGATTTCAGTTATTTGGTCATCTTCTTTTATAACCTTTTCAATTACTGCATTATAATCCTTCATCGAAAAAATATAAGTTTCGTTTGTAGTTATTTTATTAGCATATTTAAATTCAACTGGCACTTGCTCGGGAATCAGTGCAAGCATTGTACACAGCCCCACCCACAAAACGCCTAAAATTACGCCTAAAATTATTTTTGATTTTAACAACATATGTATACCTTTTTATTTTATTATTAATAAAAAATTGATTTTTATTTTTTGCTTACAGAAAATATTGTATTAATTTATTAAAAAATTGTCAACTAAAAGATTAATTATCTTGTTTTTTACCAACAAATACTGCACTTGTTCCGCAAGGAAGGTTTATATTTTGTTTTGTTGGAAGACCTAGTTCATAAGACATAAATTCGCCCTTAAAATTTTTTAAACCAAGACGCAAAATATTTTCCATAACTGTAGCCCCAAGACCTGTTGCATAATTAGATATTAAAACAAATAGCGGATTTTCAGTTAAAACTTGACTACATAATTTTACAAATTCAAACAAATCTTCTTCTAAAGACCAAATATCATTGCCACTTCGACCATAGCTTGGTGGGTCCATAATAATAGCATCATATTTATGGCCTCTTCTAATTTCACGTTCTACAAATTTTTTACAATCATCTACTATATATCTTACATTGGCATTTTTAAGCCCACTAAGTTCTATATTTTCTTTAGC
>JAZOQJ010000065.1:0-4109 GCA_045655985.1 Clostridia bacterium
AGAAAATATTGCAATTATAAAAACAGATTTAAAAATAGTTTTCATTAACGCCTCATAAAAAATGTTCTATAAAATTTTATTATTAATCGGCATTAAAAATGCATTATTTTTAGTATATTTTTTTTTAGAATAATTAAAATAATAATATAAATATCAACTTGATATCATATCTCATTTATAATTGATATTAGGTCTCATTAGTAATGACCTTTGAGCCTAATTTTATGATGTCGTATTAATAAAAAATCACAATTTAAATTTAGCGCCATTAACAAAAAAATAGCGTACTGCTATCGCTATTTTCTATAATGATTTTTAAATTATTTTAAATCTTCAGCAATTTTAATTAATTTATTTAACCTTCTATTTAAACTACTTTTTGTAATTTTTCCATTCATTAATTTACACAAATTATCCAGCGTTTCATTTTCATTAGAAAGCCTTAACAGGCAAACCTCCTGTAAGTCAAGTGGCAAATTTTCAAATCCCAATGTTTCCCTTATTAATTTTATTGCTTTTATTTGTTTTAAACTTGCATTTACGGTTTTACTTATATTTGCAACCTCGCAATTATTTTGCCTATTTAACTGGTTTTTAAAAGCACGAAATGTGTTTTCGTCTTGTAATTTTAAATAAGCTTTTTTAGCGCCAATCACTTCAAGTAAAATACAAATTTGGTTAAAATCTTTAACATAAACTATATAAGAATTTTTACGTTCAATCATTTTTGAAATAATATCAAATTGTGCAAGTAGGTTTGATAAATCTCGCGCAAAATCAATACTTCCTAAAGTAAATTCAACCTGATAGCCATAAGTTGCTTTATCATTTAAACCATTTAAAACAATATTTGTTGTAAAAGAACCAAGCATTACTCCACGTAAAAAACTTTTTGCTAAATTTTCATTATTTATAAGTTTTTCTGCAATAGCTTTATTGATATAAGTTAAGCCCTCATCATTTTGGGATAATATACCACTATCTTCTAAAAAATCTTTTGCATAAGGAGCGCCAATTACGATTTCATATCTATTTCTTGAATAAGCCTGCTCATCCGATAAAGACACTTGACAGCCAATACCATAAAGTACCTGTAAAAGTGCATCTATCCTTTTATAAAGGTCCTCAAGTTCTGTTAAAATTACAATTTTTTCTCGTTTATAACCCAATGAAATTTCGCCACAAGTTTTTACAATTGCGGCAAGTTCACTCATAGCTTCTAAACTATTATTAACAGGAACTTGTAATAGTTCTTTTTTTAGTTCGTTACTATATGTAGACATTTTTCCCCCTTACTTGTGATTTTTAAACCTTGGAATATTGTTGATATTGCAAATGAGTTCTTGAGGAATGTTGTGCATAATTGCAAAATTTGTTGGCAAATTACATTCGCCTACCCTTTGAGGAGAGTGGGCATCGGAATTAATTAAAAATTTAGTTTTCATCATAACCATACGGGCAATTTCTTCATCCGTAAAAAACACTCTTGAGCCATTAAGTTCAATATAAGTGTTTGTTTGCCTTGCAAGTGATGCTATTTGTACACAGTCAACAGGCATGCCATAATTTAAGTGAGTAATAATGTCAATATTATTTTTATCAAGAGCTCTTAAATAAGCGTCAGTATTTTTTTGTATCCTACTTTTAGTGTAGTGTAAAAATTGACTGACGTGATTTTGTGCATGCATATTCCACCAATCTTTAAAAGATTTTTGATACGCTGCATTATGATAACCCATTAAAACCAAATCAAGTTGTTCTTCAATATTTTTAGGTAAATCAATATCTCCATTAGAACTTATTAAATTTGTTTCAATACCTTGCAAAATATTAACATTTGTTTCCCTTTTTGCCTTTTTTATTTCCTGTTTAATTAAATCAAATTTTTTGGGAATTATGCCATACATGCTATGATTAAACCCATGGTCGGTTATAGCAATTTCAAATAATCCTTTTTGAGCAGCAACCTGAGTATTTTCCAAAATTGTGCCCTTGCCGTGATTGCGCCTACTAAAAATTGTATGTGTATGATAATCTCCTAAAAGTCTCACAAAAAAACCTCACTAATTTTCAATAATTTGTATTTCTTCTTTTAAATCTATCCCAAATTCTAAAAAAACTTCACTTTTGATATATTGTATCAAATCTTTTACATTTTGGCAAGTTGCATTTGATTTATTTACAATAAAACCGCAATGTTTTGTAGAAATTTGTGCTCCACATATAGTTTTTCCCTTTAAATTTAGGCTATCAATCAACTTTGCAGCCTTATAATTTTCGCCATTTTTGAAAATACAGCCAGCGTTTTTAGTTCCTATTGGTTGAGTTTGTTTTTTACTCATTAAACAGTCGTTCATGTTTTTAACAATGTCTTCCTGAGGTTTTTTAATAAAATTTAATTTTGCGCTTAAAATAATGTAATTTTTGTGCTTAAAAATGCTATCACGATAAAAAAACTTACATTTTTTTACGCCTAATCGCCTTTTTACAAATAAAGTTATTTTACCAAGTTTTATGGATTTTAACACACTAACGCGTTTTATTACATTACTTATGTCACTATTAAAACTACCGCAGTTTGAATAAATGGCGCCACCAAGCGTTGCGGGAATACCATAACTCCACTCAAGCCCACTAAATCCTTTTTGCGCGCAAAATTTATTAAGGCAAAATAAATTTATACCGCTTTGAGCATTAAGTGATACTTTGTTACCACTTTCTTTAACTTTATCTATTTTTGAAAAATTTAGTTTTATAACAATACCATTGTATCCTTTATCGCTAAATAAAACATTGCTACCCGCACCTAAAACAAAGTACTTAATTTTATATTTGTTGCAAAATGAAATAACTTTTTTTAATTCTTTAACGCTTGTAATATTTACTATGCATAAAGCATTGCCACCTATATTAAAAGTTGTATGTTTACTTAATTTTTCATTTAAATGAAACTCTTTTAATTTTAACTTTTTAAATTTTGTTACGTTAAAACTCATTTTGCCCCTCTTATGATACCAAATATTTTTTTATGCTATCTATATTATTTGTTTTGCCTAAAATATACGCAATTGACTGCTCTTTAATTTGATTTATACTTTTTATATCCAAAAAAACATTAATAGTTTTTAAATTTTGTTTTAAGTGAGTTTCAAAAGTTTTTATATCATTAAGTGAATACACTCCATCTAAAACCGAAAACATACCTATATCACTTAACTTTTGTTGATTTTGTTCTGCTAATAAAAAGGATATAAATTTTTCACAGATTTCAGTTTCTATATCGTTGTTTTTTTGGGTTAAACCAATGTATTGTACAAGGTCGGAAAAACCATTTAAATAACTAAATTCAGCACCTGTAAAAGAGCCGTTATTTATTCTGTTATTAATACGCGCATAGTCCCTTTGTGTTCCAATTAAACCTTCACTTTTGCCGTTGATAAAATTCACATACGCTTCATAAGTATCACAACCAATTAAGTTTTCACTTGATTGAAAACTAAAGCCTTTTTCTTTAAAAAGAGCGGCTGCAAAAGATGTTAAATTATTGCTATTTGCCCCAAATGAAATTGTTTTAGATTTAAGTTGAGCGCCTACATAACCACCAAGCATATACGGAACAGCTAGTTGCTTATTTTCATACTTGCCACCTAAAATTAAGTTTTCTATGCCCACTTTTTTCCCATTAAATTCTTGCAAAATTTTAGCTATATTTTCGCCAAGCCCTATTGAAAAAGAAATCAAGTTGGGCATTTTGTTGTTTTTTAGGTTTAATAAGGCTGACTCCGTGCTTATATTTTTTACAACAATATAAACGCCCTTATTATTTTTTTCAAACTGCATAGCAATTTCATTTAAAAACGAAGAACGCGAATGGCTCCCTCCTTCAAAACTTTCAATATGCCACATTTCTATTACGCCATAATAAGTAGGTTTTTGAGTTTTGTTAATATTGTCCTGCTCTAAAAGCAATGGTGTTAAAACCATATAGGGCGCAAAAATCAGGTACAAAACTACAAGCGTAAAAACCAAAATTTTTTTTGCTACTTTTAAAACTTTTTTCATTAAAGTAATATATTTATATTGTTTTATTGTTATGAATATATATTATA
>JAZOQJ010000066.1:0-6133 GCA_045655985.1 Clostridia bacterium
TTAAAACTTTTGTATTAAATAAGTACATAAATTCCAAAGGGAACGTGAAAAACCGCTACAAATAAAGGAATTAATCCTAAAATTTCAGTGATATTATAAAGTGTTACATTATAACCTAAAATTGACGTAAAAAATTTATTAATACCAGCAAAGCCCACGCTAGAATTTTGTGGACCTATTGCTTTAACATCTATTAATTTAGTAAGTATAGTAAACAATATACTTAAAGCAAACAATATAGACGTAATAATTATCTCTTTCTTTTTTATTTTCATTAGTTCACCCCCAATTTAATACACAGGCACTAGTTAAAATTTGTGCCTGTATACAAAATTTCATTTTTATTAATTACCGCCACAGCAGTTTTTATACTTTTTGCCTGAGCCACAAGGACAAATTTCATTTCTGCCTACTTGACGTTCTTCATTAACAATAGTTTTTTTAGTAATTGGTTGATTAGCAGGATTTACTGTATAAGTTGCTTGAGGAACAGTATTTTGAATAGCCTCTTGTTTTGCTACTGTTTGTTTTTGTTCAGGTTCTCTTTCAACAACCTCAATTTTTGCTTTAACATTTAAAACCATTTTAGCAGTGTTGTCACGAATACGAGCAATCATATCGTCAAACATTTCAAAACCTTCTTGCTTATAGCTATTAAAAGGGTCTGTTCTTGTTTGAATTTCACGTTTTAAAATGGTCATATTATCAATGTGTTCAACCCACGCGTTATCAACGTTTCTTAGAAGCATCCATCTTTCTAACATACCCATAAAGTTAGTGATTTTTTCGTTATATTCTTTAGTTTTACTATCTAGTCTTTCAATGGCTTTATCAGTAACCATTTGAACTACGTCACCTACATCAGCTTCTTCAATTTTTTCTTGAGTGATAAAATTTGTGCCTTTTTCAAGTAAGAATTCTTCAATACCTCTGTTAAGTTCTTCCAAATTCCACTCATAGTAGTTTTGTGCATCTGAAATATAATTATTAACAGTTTTGCTTGCAAGGTCAGAAATCATATCCACAACTTCCGCATGGAAATCTACACCATCTAAAACCTTATCTCTTTCTTTATAAATAACGTTTCTTTGTTTGTCTAATACATCATCAAATTGTAATAAGTTTTTACGAACGCCATAGTTAGCGCCTTCAACCCTCTTTTGCGCATTTTCAACAAAAGAAGAAATAAATTTATTTTGCATAATAGGTTCGTCATCTGCAAAATTTTTAGTAACTGTAGCAATCATATTTAGTCTATCACCATAAATACGTAATAAATCGTCCTCAAGTGATACATAGAAAGTGCTTTCGCCTGGGTCACCTTGACGACCTGCCCTACCACGAAGTTGGTTGTCAATTCTTCTAGACTCGTGTCTTTCAGTACCAATAATACATAAACCACCAAGTTCAAGAACACGTTCCTTTTCTTCATCACACTCTTTTTTAAACATTTCATAAAGTTCGTTATATCTTTTACGAGCTTCTAAAATTTGAGCATCTTCTGTTGGAGCAAAACTATTGGCTTCGTTAACGAAAAATTCTTCAAAATTTTCTTCCCTCATCCTTTGTTTTGCCATAAACTCAGGGTTACCACCAAGTAAAATATCGGTACCACGACCAGCCATATTTGTTGCGATAGTTACTGCGCCAACACGACCTGCTTGAGCGACAATTTCACTTTCTCTTTCATGGTTTTTAGCATTTAAAACAACGTGTTTTACTTTTTGCATTTTTAATAGTTTTGATAACTCTTCACTTCTTTCAACTGTAAGAGTACCAATAAGTATTGGTTGACCTTTTAAATGCCTTTCAATAATTTCATTTACAACGTTTTTGTTTTTGCCGTCACGAGTTCTAAAAAATTTATCTGGGTGGTCAACTCTTTGAACAGGTTTATTTGTAGGAATAGCCACAACGTCTAGTTTATAAATGTTATTAAATTCTCTTTCTTCAGTTTTTGCAGTACCTGTCATGCCCGAAAGTTTGTTATAAAGTCTAAAGAAATTTTGATAAGTGATTGTTGCAACTGTTAAATTTTCGTCATTAATTTTAACGCCTTCTTTAGCTTCAATTGCTTGGTGAAGTCCGTCAGAGAACCTTCGTCCAGCCATTACACGACCTGTAAATTCATCAACAATTAAAACTTCGTCCTTATCAATAATATAGTCCTTATCAAGTTCCATCATAAAATGAGCACGCATTGCGTTATTAATATAATGGATAAGTTCAATGTTATTGCCATCAGAATAATCTTCAAGTTTAAAAAATCTTTCCGCTTTAGTAACACCACTATCTGTTAGCCTTATTTGATTTTTCTCTTCATCAATATCAAGGTCTTCCGCCTTATTTAAAGTTCTAACAAATCTATCTGCATTATAATAATTATCATTATTCCTAAAGCCTTTGCCACCAGAAATAATTAATGGAGTACGCGCTTCATCAATTAACACGCTATCAACTTCATCGACAATTGCAAAATTATAGCCCCTTAAGTTAACCTTATGCTCTTTTTTGGTTTTCATATTATCTCTTAAATAGTCAAAACCAAATTCGGCATGAGTACCATAAGTAATATCAGCTTCATATGCCTTACGTTTTTTATTATCGTCTTCACCACTTAAAGTAATACCAATTGTAAGCCCTAAAAAGTTAAAAATTTTACCCATTTGTTCACTGTCACGTTTTGCAAGATATTCGTTAACAGTCACTATGTGTACGCCTTTTCCAGACAATGCATTTAAGTACGCTGGTAAAGTTTCCATTAATGTTTTACCTTCACCTGTCCTAAGTTCTGCCACACGGCCTTGATGGATTGCAATACCACCCATAAGTTGCACAAAATAATGCCTTTGTTTTAAAACACGAGTACTTGCTTCTCTAACAACAGCAAACGCGTCAGGCAAAATATCGTTTAATGTTTCGCCGTTATTTAGCCTTTCTTTTAAAATATTTGTTTGCGCTCTTAATTCGTCGTCTGACATTTTAGAGTAGACAAACGCCCTTTCTTCAACCTTATCTGCAATTTTGCTTAGTTTTTTTACGTTTCGTGGATTATCATCCAACAACAATTTAATTAATCCCATATTGTATCTCCGTTAAAATATTTACCATATGCCTTAAATTTAGTCATGGCAATAAAAAAATAGCAACAACTATTCATTGCTATTTTATATCATTTGATTTTTTTTGTAAAACATATTTAAAAATTAATTATTATATTTATATATTTTTTATATATTTTTTGTAAAAAACATTCAAAATTATTTTTGTTTGGTTAATTCTTCAATTGCAGCTAGATTTATTTCTTCTAGTTCTTCATCAAGATCTTTAATTCTTTGAAGTTTATCCTCTAATAAAGATTTAATTAACTCCTTTTTGTATTTTTCACCAAATTTTGCATACATAATTCTTCTATAGTCGTGGGTGATATTGTCTACATCTTCACCATATACATCTGCAGAAAAATCAAAGTCATCAACAAAAACGGTTTTATAAGTTGTTATAACAAAACCATATTCTATTATGTTCCAGCCGATTTTTATAAGCAAGCCATCATCCAACTTTTCAGCTTCATACATTTCAAAGTATCCAGCTTGTAAATCATATTTATCAGATAAAGTTTCTACAATTTCCTTAAGCTCATTTTCTTCAAGTTCTTCAATAAACATATATTGCCTCCGCCTCCGATTTTTGTTTAAGTTTATAATACTAGAACTTTTTTGTCAATACCCCATTTTTACTGCTTTGCTAGTTTTAAACATCTTCCAAATAAAATGTGCAGGTACTAACTTTTTTACGTGTTAATTTAAATTTGGTGCCATCTTCCATTTTATAAACAAGCCCATTTTTATATTTACACTTAGAGCAGTCGCCACCAATAAAATGCTTTATTGGGCAATGGCGTAGTGTCATGTATTGTTTTTTATCTTCAATAGCCATTGCGCCTGTTTTTTGTGAAATACTTTTACTTTCACTTTCATTTAATTCTTTAATATAAAAAACATTTATGCCTTTTTCTTGTAAAAAATTAATTGTATATGAATTATAAATATTTAAAAAACCGCCTGCAATTTTTTCACAATCAAAACTTAATGCATATAAATTATTTGCAACAACACCAACCTTTAATTTATTTACGATTTCTTTTAAAATAACGACTTCTTCGCTTGTTGCAAAATTAGGTAAATTTAAATAAATGTTTTTACAGTCTATAGACTTTAATATTTTTTCAATATAGTTAATTTCATAAATTTCAGGGTCAAGAATAACTGTATCTAAAAGTTTTGTAGATAATTTATCCACCTGAGACACAGTATCAATAACAGCAATGTTTCCATGGCGCTTAGTGTGTTTTTTAATTTCAGGTAACGCGTCGATTTTGTTTAAATTATTTATATTATTTTTTGTATTGTAGCAGTAAAGCATATATTCTTCAAGGCTATTATAAAAATCACGACGCAATTGATTTATGGCACTTTTAGTCATAAATGCATTTTTAATTTCACCAAAAACTTGAGCATCAAATGTTTCGCTTTTAATAAAACTATTTTTAAAATCATTAATTGTTAAAGGAGCATTTTTAGCGCCCTCAACCACGCCACCGGTAAAGTGAAATTCAGTATCATTAACCACTGTTTTGGCACAAAATTCTTTACCCTCAATAGCCTCGATATAAATTTGAATTGGCAACTTATAAGATTTTTTCAATAATTCATTTTCGCGAGTATCATCTGCAAGTATATTTACTTTATCATTTACTTTAATTTGATTATTTGTGGTAGTTATTCTATATAAAGAGCCTGATTTTTTAACGTCCATTGCCGAAATAGAAGTTTGATTATTATTATCACCCCAAAATTTTAGTACCGAATTTGGCTGTAATTGATAATTAGTCTCAATAAATAATTCATTAAAGTTTTTGCCTTTAACAATCTTGTTTACCTTACCAATTTGAAGTCCCATATGCCCTTGCAAATGAGAAATAATATCATTATTTCCATTAAAATAAGCAGGGACAAAACCCCTATTAAACGCTAGTTGCAAATCAATTAATTCTTTTTGAGACAAGGTCTCATTATCAAGGGCTTTCCTATACACTTTAGTTGCAATTGCTACATAATAATCTCGCCTAGCGCGCCCTTCAATTTTAATACAACTAACACCAATTTCTTTCAAAGTATTTAAATAATCTAAAGTACAAATATCTTTTGCAGATAGCAAATAGCCGTCTTTTAAAACTTTGTTTTTATCTAATAATTTATATTTTAATCTACAAAATTGTAAACACTCACCTCTATTGCCACTTTTATTTTTTAAGTGCGAGCACATATAACAATTGCCAGAAAAACTTACACAAAGCGCACCATGAGCAAACACCTCAAGTTCCATATTAGAATTTTCACGTATTTTTTTTATTTCAGTTAGCGATATCTCTCTTGACAAAACAACACGTTTAAACCCTAATTTTTCAGCCTCTTTTACCCCGTCTAAATTATGCACAGCAAGCTGAGTTGACGCATGCATAATAATATTAGGGTATAATTTGTGTATAATACTACACAAACCTAAGTCTTGAATAATAAAGGCATCAACACCTAAGTTATTTGCCTCAACTATAGTATTTACTGCATCTAATAATTCTTCATCTTTAAATAATATATTTATAGCTAAAAAAACTTTTACATTATTTAGGTGCGCAAAATCGACTGCTTCTTTAAGGTTTTCTAAACTAAAACCTTCAATATTATTTCTTGCATTAAATTTTTTAATACCTAAATACACGCTATCTGCACCATTATAAACTGCTTGCTTTAGCGCAGACAAACTTCCAGCGGGCGATAATAATTCAATCTTTTCCATAATTTTATTATATCAAAAATAGCGTTTGTTGTAAATAGAAAAAACAGATGTTTTAACAACTAAAAATATAATATATAAAATTTAGACTGAACAACAATTTACAAAAAACAACTACATATGGTTTTGCTAAATACAATTTTACAATATATGGTATAAAATGTATGGATTTTTCATGCATGGTAATACAATAAAATTACACCTAATTGTTATAATTATATAACCCTAAAAAAGACTAGAAAATACCTTCTAGCCTTTTTATTTATTTTAAACAACC